>JBEVKW010000356.1:0-4539 GCA_040509495.1 Chitinophagaceae bacterium
CCAAAGAAATGAGGTACAAGGCTAAGAGCGTGAACTTCGGCATTATTTATGGTCAGGGAGCATTTGGCCTGGCTGATAACCTTGGCATCTCCAGAACGGAAGCCAAAGAGATAATCGACAATTATAAAAAGCAATTCCCTGGCATCCAGCAGTATATGGACAACACAATCAACTTTGCCCGGGAACATGGATACGTTGAAACACTGATGGGGAGGAAAAGATGGCTGAAGGATATCAACTCAGCCAATTTCACAGTGAGAGGTTTTGCAGAGAGAAATGCTATCAACTCTCCCATCCAGGGAACAGCTGCGGACATGATCAAGCTCGCCATGCAGAAAGTGCATGCAGCTATCAAAAAGGCCAATATGAAAAGCCGGATGATCCTGCAGGTACATGATGAGCTGCTCTTTGATGCGGTTAAGGAGGAAGTAGCGGAATTAAGACCACTGATCCTTGAGAATATGCAGTCTGCTTTACCATTACCGCAAGATGTTCCGGTGATTGCAGAATGCGGACAGGGAACAAACTGGCTGGAAGCGCATTAAAATCCTGTTACTAATATTAAACGGACGGGTAGCAAAGCTACCCGCATTCTATGAAGATCGATAACAACAAGATGTTCGCTGAGGCAGGTGAAGCGGGAATTGTTTTCAGCGATGAGTTGCTGGAAAACTTTCCGTCACAACTTGCTGATCAACTCACAGATGCTTTGGTTTTAACTGATGAACAGTTTACCATTACATTGTGGAATAAAGCGGCATCCCGCTTGTTTGGTCTGCCGGCGAATGTCATGGTTGGATCAAAACTTCACCAGATCATTCCCGGTCTTCATCCTTCATCTGCCCAAAATATTTATGCCTCGCTCATAGCATCGGGGAAATGGAAAGGTGAAACATTGGTCGAACTCAGCAAGGACCAACAGATCCATGTAGAGTTCTCCATTTTTTCTTTGTCTAATCACAAGCCGGGTTATGCCGCAATGATCCGCCCTGCAGGCACGCATTCTTCGCAGATCTCCAGTATAAAGGAACTTATTTACAATAAGCCATTCTTTAACGCGCTTGCAGAAGGCCTCGTAGTGCAGGATGATAAAGGCGAGATCATTGTATACAATACCGTGGCAGAATCCATTTCGGGGTTAACACGAGAACAGCTCACCGATCGCGATTTCCTGGAGAACGAAAGAAGTTATTTTACGGAGGACGGAAATCCTTTTTCATGGGATAATTTTCCAGCGACCATCGCACGTAGAAGCGGATTGCCTCAAACAGACGTTGTGATCGGGTGGCTTCAAACGGAAGGTTCCGTCCGCTGGATCAATGTCAATTCTCATCCCGTTATCGAAGAGAACGGACGCCTAATTGGTACCGTCACCTCATTCACGGATATCACCGCCATTAAAGCCGCTCAACAGGAATTAAAAAATTCCGAAGAAAGATGGCGCGCTGTCATTAACAGTAGTAAAAGTGGCGTTGTGTTGATCGACGATCAATACAAGATCTTGCTGGCGAATGATATCGCCATCGGTCATCAGCAACTGATGCCAGGCGCGATCGTGATAAAGCCGGGCATGAATTTTCTTGACCTTCTTCCGGAACACAGACGGATGCCGGTTAAGGAAACATTAGATAGCGTGTTGAGAGGCGAAGCTGTTGAATATGAAATTGTATATACAAAATCAGATAACCAGGACATCTGGCTGCTTGCCAATTATACCCCCGTTAAGGGAGCAGACGGAAAGATCTCCGGCATTTGTTTTAGCGCAAACGATATTACGGCTGTAAAGGCTAACGAATTTGCCCTTTACAAAAGTGAACAAAGATGGAAATTCGCGCTTGATGGCGCCGGCGATGGCGTTTGGGAATACAATTTCCAAACTAAAGAATCTTATTATTCGCCTATCTACAAAAACATGCTTGGCTTCTCCGATAAGGAATTTCAGAATGAAGCGTATGAATGGCATACACGTATCCATCCGGAAGATGTCGACAAGGTGAAAATGATCGATCAACAGTATGAGAACCGTACAATCGAAAACCATTCGGTTGAATACAGGCTTAAAAGCAAATCCGGAGAATATGTCTGGATTCTCGACAGGGGCATGATGCTTGAGCGTACGCCTGACGGAATGCCGCTTAAACTCATCGGCACACATAAAAACATCACCGAACAAAAAAGACGGGAAGAAGAGCTGATCCAATCGCGGAAAAGATTCGGTTCCTTCATGGCCAATACACCTACCATGACCTGGATCATTGATGAGAACGCAGTGTTCCGCTATCTGAACGCTCCTTACCTGAAAGCATTCAACCTCCAGGAAGGTGATATCGGCAGGTCGATCTATGAAATTTTTCCAAAGCATATATGCGACCTGTTTGTTGAAAACAACTGGAAAGTTTGGAACAGCAACAGGGCGATCGAAACGATTGAGGACGGTGTTGGACCAAACGGAGATCCGCAGGTATACCACATCTTTAAATTTCCGCTGGAAACGGAAGATGGCGTTCGACTGCTGGGTGGCGTTGCTCTTGACATCACGCAGAAAGTGATCCTCGAAAAACGACTTGCAGAAGAGCAGGAAACAAAGAAACGGGCAATCATACAAGCGATCATGAGCGCGCAGGAAAAGGAACGAAAAGAGCTGGCATATGAACTGCACGACAACGTAAACCAGATCTTATCTTCTTCAAGGCTTATGCTTGAAGTTGCCATAGAAAAGCCGGACATCAGCCAGGAATTTATGAGCAGGAGCCTGGGTTATCTTCAAAATGCGATCACTGAACTACGAAAGATCAGCCACAGCCTTATTCCTGGTACGCTCAGGGATATCAGCCTCGAAGCAGCGATCGAAGAAGTAGTACAGAATATCAACGCAACGGAAAAACTGCGCATCCTGTATGAAAAATCGATCGGCGATAATGTGAAAATGATCGCTCCGGAAATTCAACTCGCCATTCTCCGTATCGTTCAGGAGCAATGCAACAACATTTTAAAGCATGCGAATGCATGCGAGGCATCCATCTCTCTGCATATTGATGAGCACAAGATCTTATTACTCATAAACGATAATGGGATCGGGTTTGATACCGTAAATACGAAGAAAGGCCTTGGCCTTAATAACATCTTCAATCGTACCGCCTACTACAACGGATCCATTCAATTGATTTCCTCTCTGGGTAGTGGATGTAACCTTCAGGTCCGGATACCCTTACCTGCCAGATGATTTTTCGTCACCCTGGTTTCCGGTTTCATCGGCAGTTCTCATTGCTCTGACAGGAGAATAATGTACTTTTTCACATAAAACCTGCAAACATGAAACCTCTAACCTTGCTTTTTTGTGCGGCAATCACACTGGGCGCCTGCAATAACGAATCTAAAACGGATGAAACGCCTTCTACGCCAAAGGATACGATGGCAGCCAGAAACACTCCTCCACCTCCAGCTCCGATGCCTGACTCTGCAACAAGAATGAAGAACTGGATGGAGTATTCCACCCCGGGTGATGTTCACAAAATGATGGCATCCTGGAACGGAAGCTGGGATGGCGAAGTATCTATGTGGATGGCTGCAGATGCCCCGCCACAGACAAGCAAAGCAAAAACAGTCAACAAAATGATCATGGGCGGCCGCTATCAGCAGTCAAATCATACCGGCGATATGATGGGTATGGCATTCGAGGGACAATCCACCATGGGATATGATAATGCCAAAAAATTGTTCACCTCTACATGGCTGGATAATGTGGGCACCGGCACAATGATCACAACAGGTACCTGGGATGCTGCAACAAAGACCATCAACCTGACAGGAAAAATGGTTAACCCGGAAGCAGGTGACGGAAGAGAACAGACCGTAAGAGAGGTTTTTAAGATAATTGATGACAATACACAGATCATGGAAATGTATTGCGACGGAGTTGATGGAAAAGAATTCAAGACAATGGAAATAAAATATACCCGCCGCAAATAACAGGGAATATGTTAAGCAAAAAGCCGGATGAGACCTGTCATGTCATCCGGCTTTTTAGTTGTAAAAACCTGCGTGCATCGGCTCGGTTGCGCTTTCGCTCCTGTATAGAGGCCTTCACTAACAGAAATAACGCATGCAAACAGCGCGAGGTGTCTCCGCAAGCTGATCTTGCTTTGTTTGTTTAAGCCGGATACAGGCGATTGCATCTTCTTTTCACGAAGAGATCACTCTGGTAAGTTTAACGTTCCTGTTGCGAAGGTCCAGTCCGCCTTCAAGAACAGACTTGAGGTTGGTAAGATAAAAACTCCAGCCCTGCTTGCAGCCCATGTGATAGGATCGAAATCCATTATCATCTGTAGGAATGTTTTCCTGCACCAGCTCAACGATCGTTTCCCCTTCTTCCTCATAAACAGACAGCGTGCACACGCCCGCTTTTCCAAAACTGAAACGAAGCGGGTTCCTATCATTCTGCTCCAGTACTTCGCCGCGCTCCGAATCTTCATCCGGGTAGCCCCACCAAAGCCAATGGTATGTATCACCCACTTCCACGCGATCGTTTGATTCCCTTTT
>JBEVKW010000357.1:0-3977 GCA_040509495.1 Chitinophagaceae bacterium
TAAACGCTATCCAAGGGACTTCAACCATTGCACCACATCGTCCTTAGTTTTCCCCAGTTTTTGTTGCAAACGTCCCAATAATTCATCATCCTTGCCTTCTTCGTATTTCAGATCATCATCGGTCAGGTTAGCATGCGCCTGTTTCACTTTCCCTTTTAACTCATTCCATTTTCCTTTTAATTCAAGCTTATCCATAAAATAAATGTTTAAGTAATTAAATAGAATCCTGGGATAAGAATACCAAAAGCGGGCCGGGAAATGCTCCCGCCCTGAAGACTGCCTTCTTCAGGGACCGGCAGCGTCGTTCGTATTTCAAAGAAATAAAGCTGCTCATTGATGCACTGACCAACGGCGCCAATATGCCGGGAGCTTGCGCCGAAACGATCAGGCAATCATGATCGCCGCAGCGGCCGAACTCCCTATGGAAACCGGTGGTGCGGTCAGACCCGACAAAATTAAGCCGACGAGCGTATTGACCGGATAATAACTACATTTGAACGTTCGGCCAGCAAAGCGTTTAGCATTGCCAGGCGTAGTTTCCCGCGGGTCAACGCAGATGAATGCGCAGATACGAAGATTGTGTCAAAAGCGGACGTATATCTGCAGTTCTTTCCTGATCCGCCCTGGCCTGCGGGAAGCTATGCCAGGCCTGCATCCACGCGAAATCAACACCGGATGACACTACAAGCCAGAAAAGTAAAAAGAAATCAGCGGAATAAAATAAGCACCTTTCATTTATAAAAACGATTGTTCTTGGAAACATTACAATTTGCGGACTACATCGTCTTCTTCATCTACTTCTTCGGCATTTCTGCATACGGATACTACATTTACCGGAAGAAGAAAACCGCGCAGGATGCAAAGGAATTCTTCCTGGCGGAAGGCGCACTTACATGGTGGGCAATTGGCGCATCATTGATCGCCTCTAATATTTCTGCTGAACATTTTATCGGCATGAGCGGCTCGGGTTATGCGCTTGGCCTGGCAATCTCCACTTATGAATGGATGTCTGCCGCTACCCTGATCATTGTCGCGATCTTCATCATACCCGTATACCTGAAGAATAAGATCTTTACCATGCCGCAATTCCTGGCAACGCGGTACAATGACTCTGTCAGTACGATCATGGCGATATTCTGGTTGCTGGTATATGTTTTTGTAAACCTTACTTCTATCATCTATCTCGGCGCTATTGCCATATCCTCGATTTCGGGAATCAGTTTCGAAGCCTGTATTGTGGGGCTGACCGTCTTTTCCATCATCGTGACGCTTGGAGGAATGAAAGTGATCGGGTATACGGATGTTGTCCAGGTGATCGTCCTGATCATTGGCGGGCTGATCACTACTTATCTGGCGCTGACGCTGCTTGCTGAAAACTTTGGTTACGGCAAAAATATACTTGAAGGATTAAAACTATTGCGCCGGGAAGCTCCGGGGCATTTCCACATGATCTTTGATAAATCGAATCCGCATTATGATAAGCTGCCGGGTATCTCTGTTTTGATCGGCGGCATGCTGGTCAACAATCTGGCATATTGGGGTTGCAACCAGTACATCGTTCAGCGAACCTTAGGCGCAGATCTGAAAACGGCAAGAAAAGGTATTCTCTTCGCCGCATTTCTTAAATTGCTTATCCCCGTTATCGCCGTATTACCCGGCATTGCCATGTACGTACTGCATAGCAAAGGACTTTTCCAGCAAGAGATGACAGATGCTGCCGGTGCCGTTAAGCCAGATCATGCATATCCAACACTAATGAATCTCTTACCCGCCGGACTGAAAGGTGTTGCATTTGCTGCGCTGACTGCCGCGATCGTGGCCTCACTGGCAGGTAAAGCCAACAGTATTTCAACGATCTTCTCTTTGGATATTTACAGGAAATTTATCGACAGGGATGCCTCTGAAAAGAAACTGGTTCGGATCGGAAGATGGGCGGTGATCGTTTCGATGCTGATTGCAGCCATCGTTACACCAGCTTTAAAAAGTCTTGACCAGGCTTATCAATTCATACAGGAATACGTGGGATTTATTTCCCCCGGAGTGCTGGCGATATTCCTGCTGGGGCTTTACTGGAAGAAGACTACAGCGCAGGCAGCAATGGCGGGAGCGCTGCTTACGATACCCATCTCAACTGTATTGAAATTCTTGCCTGGATGGACGAACGGAGTGTTCCCGGATTATCCATTCCTGGACAGGATGGGCATTACGTTTCTGCTGACAGTGCTTATCATGGTGGTGGTTAGCCTTGCGAAACCTAAACCGGACGGGCCTTCTGAAATTGAAGTAGATACTTCGATGTTTAGGGTATCGAGAGGGTTTGTGGTGGCGTCAATTCTTATTTGCGGGATACTGACAGCGTTGTATACTGTCTTCTGGTAAGAACTGGCGTAGGAGCAACGCAGAGAGCGCAAAGAACCGCAAAGGGCGCGGAGAATTGATTTTCTGCGTCCTTTGCGGTTCTTTGCGCTCTCTGCGTTGCTCCTACGCCAGACAGTTAAAAGATCAGCATCATTTTTTATCTTCCGATCCGTATACTTTTTTCCTGTTCAAAATATATCGTATGCTGAACGCCGTATTGATCACGCTCAATCCCTCATCCGCACCAAAATAATACGCCGGGCTCCAATCCACCTGCAAATTGATCGGCGAGTTCAGGATCCGCCAGTCAAAACCAATCACCGGGTTAATACCAACTTTCCCCCGCTTGAAATGATACGCAGGTCCGGCACCAAGCAAGGCCGAAAACTTATACCCCGCCAGCGGCACATGTTTTTGTAAAGTAGCAGACAACATTATACCATCATAATCATTCTCAAAATTATTCGCCAGTATACTCTCAAAGGCAAAACTCTTATTAAAGAATTTTTTGTACGTCACACCAGCAGAACCACCCGCTCTCAGACCAACCCCTGATTCGCCGCCATTGTACTGGGCATTACTTTGCTGATACATCAACATACCCATCGTCATTGCCACAACCAGTTTTGCTTTACTTAGAAATCTAATCATAGTACAGAATATTTATGCCCCTGAATAGCCAAGTATCATGCCTTATAAGGCCAGATCTTTTGGCACGGCAACGCAAATCCCGTCACTAAGCATGTCACATTAATAATATGCAATATCCTGCAAAACCCTTTTAACATGCCTTTAAGAACAGCATCCATTTCGTTAGACTTTGTGGGATAAAAAATCCACACTTTACTGTATTAAAAAGGGCCTTCTACTGAAGGCCCTTTGATTTCCTGTATAACAAACTGCTACTGTACGTCCTCTGTTTTCTTCACCTTTCACTTCCTGGTTCTTAATAACCCGGATTCTGATACATCTTCACCGGATCCAGTTTGAACTCGTTAAAAGGGATCGGAAAATAATAATCCTTTGTGGTGATATTAGCCAGTGGCGAGTTATCGTAATCCGCCTGTTTCTTTCCTTTAAAATAGTCCACTAATTGTTCTGCGTTAAAGAAACGAAGGAGATCATGCCAGCGGTGATGTTCAAACGCCAGCTCGACCCTTCTTTCGTGCAGGATCGCCAGTTTCAATGTTGGATATTTTGCAGCGTAAACCGGATCAGTCATCATGCATGAAATGAACGGGTGTAACAAAACCCCTCTCTTGCACAGGTCTTTAAACCGGCATTGATCGAATCCACTTTGCGGCTTCCCATTGCACGAAGGAAGGGATCCGCATCGAGGATCTTTTTTACGTCGGGAAGTGTTGAAATAAGGTGAGTAGGTAGTAGTTCTTCGACTTAACATAGTTGTTACCGGCAAGTATTTGTAACGGAGATCGGAATGATTGGATTGAGCGAAGGCGCATTGCGCTAAAAGTATGCAGCAACATACACTTAGTAGTTTCAATGTTGACTTAAGCAGTGAAGATTTTGCGGGTGAATTAAATTGCTCGTTAAGGTGGGAGGAGTTATAATAATCGACTGTCGTAAGTGGAACGCGGCGGGCGCAACGATACGCGGCG
>JBEVKW010000358.1:0-6976 GCA_040509495.1 Chitinophagaceae bacterium
TCATCGGCCATATATCCACCGGTCATCAACCTGGCGGCAAAGAGACTTCAATATCAAGATTTATTTCCCGGTAGTTTTGCTTCCTCTGTTTCCTTCACTTCTTCGGCAATCTTCGGGATATTCTTATTGACGAACTCGTTCATATAGATCTGGAAAAGAACGATAATGTAGCTGATCAGGAGCGGGCCGAACACAAGCCCGATAAATCCAAAGAGGCCAAGCCCGACTATTACCCCAAGAATGGTGATCACCGGGTGAACATCGCCCATGCGTTTCATAATGGTGATACGGGCGATATAATCGACGTTTCCCGTAACAACGATACTGTAAAGGGTGATCCAGGTGGCATTCCACGTGTCGCCCACCGCAAACATATAGATCACCAGTGGCACCCAGACCACCATCGTACCAACAACGGGGAAGAATGCGAATGCGCCCGTCAGGAATCCCCATAGTCCCCATTCTTTCACACCGAAAATAAAGTATCCCAGGGTGGCCACTAACCCCTGAATGATCGAGATAAGTGGTATGCCAAGTGCATTTGCGCGGACCATCTTTTTGGTTTCCGCAGCCAGCATATTGATATTCTCCTGTTTCAGCGGAATGATCTGGTTGAGCATACGCTCTATCTCCCGCCCATTCGTCAGCATAAAATACAGAATGAAGAGCATGATCGCCAGGTTGCTGATCAGGTTGGCTGTGCTGTTCAGCACACTAGGTATAAATGCGGTAAGCTTGCTTAATGAATTGGTCAGTGTTGATTCCGAAACGATCGTGAACCCGATCTTTTGCTGAACAGTCTCAAGCGAATGCCTGGCAGCAGCGATCATCGCATTCGGATCCGCGAGAAAGGCATTGATTTTAGGACTGATCAACGTGATGGCAAGGTATATCGGCAACCCCAGTAAAAACAGGTAATAGATGATAAATAGTCCGGCAGCCCGGCCTTTGTTCCATTTGCGGTGATAGATCAGCTGAAAGTAATTTGCCCGGCTTAGAATATACAGGGTTAATGCTCCCAGCAACCCGGGCAGAAAAACCGTTAATTCCATAACAACTAGATAAGCGAGCAGAATAATGATCATTAACAGTAAAACCTGTTTGATCCGGTCGTTGAATGTAGGCATAGTGATACTAAGGTATGTAATTGAACAGTCAAAAAGGATGCAAGAAAAGCATTGAATAGTTTACCAGTGCGAATATTGGTAAAATATTGGTCAACATCACCTTCGCTCATGTTATTTTCTTGGAACAGAAATTGTCATACGCCTGCTATGCGAACCATACCACATAAAATACGAAAAGCCACATCCACCCCAAAAGGCAAACTGATATTCTTTGGTATCATTGTCGGTATACTTGGTCTTGTTGCCGCTGGCGTACTTTACTGGGGATTTTACAGAAAGCAGATCATACGGACAACACTTGAAGATACGATAAGGGAAAAAAGCAAAGGCTTGTACAAGATCGTATATGATAAGCTCGACCTTGATGAAGTGGCAGGAGATCTTGCAGTCACTAATTTCTCCCTGTCGTACGACAGTATGAAATACCTTGCCATGAAGCAAACCAATGACGCTCCTCCTACCCTGTTGAACATAAAAATTCCTTCCATTATCGTGTCAGGGGTAAAAACACCCCGGGCGCTGATTGACAAAGAGATTGTGGGGAAAAACTTGCAGATCAATGACCCGGTGATTGATATCGTTTATACTTACGCGGGGCGGGACTCGCTGCGCAACACTCCTACAAAGGAAGTATATGAACAGATACTCGGCAATCTCAACCTGATCAAAGTAGATACGCTTACCGTAAATAATGCAAAGATCTCCACCCGTGATATCAATACCGGGACAGTTAAAGTGGAAGTGATCAATACAACCATTCGCTTGCTTGATGTAACGGTGGACAGTGCGTCCTGGAGAGACACGACAAGACTGTTATTTGCAAAAGAGGTCCAGATCAATGCAGGAAACGTGACCTGGAAGTCGAAAGAAAGACCTTATTCATTTGGCCTGGATAGCGTGCAACTTAATTCAACGTCCAGCGAGATAAGCATAGGTCATTTCCATGTTGATCCCTTGCTGCCGGAAGACAAATTCATTCACAGCCTTCCCCGCCAGGACGACCGCTTTGATTTTTCCCTGAAAGGAATATTGATCAGCGGCATGAACTTTCCAGCAATGTTCCAGGAAGAAATTTTCGCCGACAGTATAGGCATCGCAACCGCTTCGATAAAGATCTACCGGGATCTTGGTTATAAAGCCGGAATGAGAGGCCCCGTGAAACTGTTTCCGCATCAAACGATGGTAAAGGCACCGTTGCCATTTCAGATAAAAAAAATTGTTCTTGCAAACGCTTTTGTTGAGTATAAAGAAAGAGCAGTGATCTCAAGGCAGGCAGGCAAAGTACAATTTCACCATACCAATGCTACGATCACCAACCTCACCAACCGGCAGGATGCCGCTGCAGAGAACAATATACTTGCAATCAATATCAACACAAGATTTCTAAATAAAGCACCGTTGCGTGTTACGTGGAAGTTCTATTTATTCCACCCGAACGGACGATTTGATATCATCGGTAATCTGGGTAAAATAGATGCCACTGCAATTAATGCAATTTCAGTACCCATGGGCCCGGCCCGTATTGAGAAGGGAACGATCAATGGATTAAGCTTCAACTTAAGCGGAAATACCAATAACATGTCAGGGCAGGTTAAAATGCTGTATGATGACCTGAAAGTTTCGCTGTTGCAAAAAGATGAAGAGAGTAAAAAGCTGGAGAAGAAAAAACTCGCAAGCTTTGCGGCCAATATCATGATCAAAAATTCAAACCCGTCAAAAAAGAAAGATGAGCCGCGGGTAGCTAATGTCAACTTCACCAGAGATAAGCACCGTTCGATCTTTCATCTCTCCTGGAAATCACTCTTCACAGGAATCAAGGAATCTGCAGGAGTAAAGAAGTGATCACGTCAAAACTTATGAGCTGACAGTTGATTGTCTGTCGAACACAGCCGCCAGTCAATCATGGTCCATCTTCCGGAATCGCGCTACCGGCCTGTGTAAGCCGCCAGCGCTTGAACAGAGACTTCCACCATAAAAACTTACTTTGCGAGGGCAAAAGGGATGTCGCCAAGAGCGGTATCCCTTTTTTTTCACCTGTAAACCTTCGCGTTTTCGGTGCCGTTCAGGCATAGCAATATCAGCCAGTTACATACTGTTATTTTTTCTCAGGAAGCTGTGCTGCAATTCGATAGATATAGCAAGCGGCTTTCGGGGTATGCAGTAAGATGATGCTACCGATAAGAGCGGGTTACGTACAATTTACGGTTATTATGGAGACCGGCTTTTTTTGAGGCTGGAAAAGAATGCCCTGATCGGTCCAATTATAAGTTGTAACACTTATTGGTGATAATCAAAAGAAGTCTTAATTTTAGTTACAACCTTAACAAACTGCAAAACCTTTCCTTTGGAATTAACGACTCATCTGAATGTAATGTGCTGCAATCTGCAGCTCCTCCGTTTCTTCTCCCGGGAATATGTTTTTTTTGGAAAATCCTTTTATCTACGAAGTAACCATCCTCATCCCTCTTCTTTCGTTTCTTTTTCCATTAATCATAAACCGGATCTGTATGTTAAAATCAATTCAACTCAAAGAATCAAGAAATCAGGTGCATTCCAAAATGCTGTCTGTAGAGAAAATGCTTGATGTGTATCTTGAAAAAGACCTCCCGTCAATCCGGGCGATCGCTCAGGATCTCTCATTAAGTGAATCAACACTTAAACGTAATTTCAAAAAAGTGTTTGGCACCAGTATTTACCATTTCTACCTGCAAAAGAAAATGCAGCAGGCAAGACAACTGCTGGCTGAGCAGAACACTTCTGTAAAAGAAATTGCTTTCCGCCTCGGTTACGAAAAGCCGAGCAATTTCATTCGTGTGTTTAAGAAGCACTACAGCTCATCTCCAGGTCTTCTCCGTAAAAAGATGTTGACCGAGTAACGGATTTTACTCTGAGAATCACCAACAGCATAACCTCTTCTTCCGGGAAGAGGTTATGTTTTTTTAAAGGAGCACACATAATAAACGGTTATCCTGTCGACCGATTACAACCTCAAATTCCCACCCATGCATTATGGAACAGATAATCAAACAATCTGGCCATCTCCCTGATAATAGTCTCTTTGGGTGATAGGAAGTAAACCGTGGTGGTTACACTATTTTTTGATCACTTGTAAAATGATCTTCCAGCCATCTTTCGTATGGCCCCAGATACGAAGATAATTCTCCTGTTTATTTTCGTAGGACACCATACCGTATACATAAGCAAGATCACGGGACGAAGACATGCCGCCTGACACCGGTTTAAATGAAATAGATGCTGGCAGCTTCGCCAGTTCAGGAAGCACAAGTGCCGCAAGTTGAACCGGGCGCATTCCATCTGAATTCAGCCATGTGTTATAATGGATCGACTGCTCGAACGCTTTCTGTTTATCTGCCTTGAATTTCGCAAGAAAAATTTCCTCTATTGCCAACGCTGATGTATCACTTTTACTTGCCGGCGTAAAAGCCTCAGAAGAAGAAAGATGTTGTTGACCAAACATATTGTCCCGGTAATCCACACCAAGATCTGCAAGAAACTTCCACTCGCCTTTCTTGTTCTTTTTCCAGACTGTTGTGTATTGTCCGCAGGCTATTGCGGAATCCTTCAGCGTTGTTCGGTATTCCCATGGTCCGGTTGTGAAACCAAGATCTTCGGCCAGGGATAGTCCATTAAATGAAGGATGCCATAACAATTTCCCATTGCTTTCAGTTGAAGCGGTCCAGTGTCTTACACCATTAAGTATTTTCCCCTGTTCGAACACAACGGCGGCACTGTCCATGTTGTCCAGAAATGCCTTCTTCATTGTAAACTCTTTTGCTGTAGCAGCAAAAGAAAGTTCAGCCTGTACCACCGCATTGCGTGTTTGCGCGATAGACAGGGTAGCTATTGTAATCATTGAAAGCAGGGCAATGCATCTCTTTTTCATCATACAGTCCTTTGTGATGGCAAGCTAAAGTAAAATCCTGCTGAAAGAGATCCATCTTGTAGGAATTGATGAAAAAGCCAATTAAAACGTGCGAGGCAAAAGATGGAATACGAACGGTACTGGTTGCTGCGGTTTGTTTTATCCAAATCAAATCAACTGACAAATGGTGAGACCGGTCATGACTGGATCATTTCGGTAATCAAATCATTCATTTCAGCAAACAATTACGATACCCTGTACAAATCTTGAATAACGGGAATAATAGATGACTATTTTTGAGACATGACCTTACAAAACTGATTTGGTAATCGATATAATTGTTACGCTAGTAACAGTTTTCTCATGTGAACGCGGGTGGTTTCTACTACCCGCTCTTTTTTTATAGCAGCACGGCCTGGAGTTATCAAAACATCCCGGATTTAAAAAATTATTGTTTTTAGGAAGCTGCAAATACCTGATGGAAACGAGTCCGCTTGTTGTGCTGATAAGCTGGCTTAGCAAGCGGTTAAGATCAGTATGATCATTATACCGGGGAAAATATATGTCGAAAATAATTCGTCTGTTGAGTAACGTGCAAACTCTCCTATCCGGCAGTGCCGGCCACAGTCCGACTGCGCATTCGAATTTCCAGACAGCACTTCCCGAATCCCGGGCCCGGGGGCGAAGAGAACCTTTTTCTCTTCCTTCTTCACAAAAAGAGGTTGAAGATGTGATATCCTGGAAGTATACTCAATAGACACACGGCTGCATGCACGAGATCTTCCGGCATGTAAGCGTTCCAGTTCTGCACTCCAGCATGCATTAATTCTTGTATTTCTTTTTTTTATCTATCCATTTGTTTTTTTAAGACTATTACCAGCCTTGCGGCTGATTTAAAAAAATGTCTCCGCCTATGGCGAACACCCACCCACCCCCAATAGACGGAGACAGTTAAATAAGATATCTCGCTGTAAATATCAGACTGAGGAGAGTCTAACCCATGGGTAAAACACAAAACTTTAGGAGAAAATAACAGCAGAATAATGGATAAAAATTTTGGCAAGCAGGCGGGATGAACTTTATATAATTAGAAACAGTGTAGTAATGAAAAGGTCTTTGCCCTGCACGACTTAATATTAAAGCTCAAAATTTTTTCTTGCTAATAGGAAACACGTATAAATAAAAGCCCCGGCAAAAGCCGGGGCTGTGTTTTTCCTTCATACCAACTGAGGAATCGGTTATCAATCGGCGATGGATTTGGTCTTTCAAAGGATCAGATTTAAAAATATGGTCGCTTTGGAAGTAGTTTTTCTAGGATACGGATTTTTACCATTAACCAACGATCTGCATCATTTATAATACAAAGAAAGATCAATCAACTGTGTTATTAAATAGACCATATTATGATTGACATGTAGTCGATAATCTATAGTGTATACACTGCAATATCATTCGATATTAAATGAGAATCGCAATGAGTATATTAGAATGTAAATATTGTTGTGTATGATCAATACAGTAAGCAATATCTCTTAGTGAATTGATTGATCAATCAAGCAAGCATCATCTCTTACAGGTATTACTGTTATAGAGCAGATCATCTTTTATGTAAATAAAAGAAGCCCCGGAGTCCGGGGCTTGTAATTTCCTTCATACCTGAAGTACGTTTTTCAAAGGGATTGGATCTGCTTCAAATTCTTTTCAAAGGATTGGACATTGTTTTCAAAGGATTGGACAACGGTTTTTTAGGATCTGGACATTGGTTTTTTCAAAGGAATTGTCTTCGGTACAAGGATCTGGATATTTGCTTTTCAAAGGGATTGGATACTGGTTTCATTCGGATATTGTTCAGGCATGCTTCAGTGGCTTAACCTGCTTCGTGATTGACAATACAAAGTAACATCATAAGCATGCGGTAAAAAATAGAACACATTATGATTGATGTGTAGTTAAAATAACAGTGGCC
>JBEVKW010000359.1:0-18641 GCA_040509495.1 Chitinophagaceae bacterium
AGAATGCAGCTCAGATAGACGTAAAAAAGTGTCATAATACTTAAGGATTCAGACGACCATCATTAAAAGGATCTGCAGGATCGCCCGGGTCGCCTGGATCACCCGGATCCTGTTCCTCTCCGGGTTCAGTTGCCAGGGAGGGATCGGTCGTCCTTGCAGGTTTGCCATTTTTATAAGGCCATAAAACTAAGGAAGTTCTGCCCGCATTCGGGTCTCCTGCGGGATAATCACCCATAAAAATCCGGATCTCGTCGGCAATGGGCGTCATCTTGTTAAGCCATGCCATTAGCTCCGTTAAGGTAAACGACACTGACTGGGTTTGATCTTTCATGTCGACTCCAAGAGTTGACATATAGGTGTCATAAGTTTTGATCATCGCATTGGCTTGCGATACAGGAATTGGTTTAGACATAAGTAGAAGAATTAGTGATTTGTGCAGCCAAGATATAACACGATCATTTAATTACAATGCGTTGATTGTGAGAGGGGTGAATAAACGGTGGGCTATACCGTGAAAACACGGGTACAAAAAAGGGTTTAAAACCTCTTGTCTCGCGAGCCGCGGTTTTGAACCTTTGTAGCAAGTCCCGGTATTTCCATTAACCATAGAACCTTATTCTAATTTTCGCTTTTTTGAGGGACTGATTCCGGACAACTTAAAACCTGTCGATGTGTCTACAAGCCACCGACAGGTTTTCCTTTTTCCAAAGGAAAAAAGAAGCGAAAAACGAAAACGAGGTATAGCAACCAATCCATCTCCCCATCCTCTTTATCCCCCAACACTCCCTGTCCTCTTCGTTTTTTAACGGTTTTTTCCTTTTTTATTCAGTTACTTCGCATCCGGTTCGATTGGCAGATTCCTGCCATAAACTTTAACCCCTAAACATTCAAACTCCTCTTGGGCAAGCTCGACTGGTACATACTGAAGAAGTTCCTGGTTACCTTTTTCTTTTGCATGATGTTATTTCTCGTGGTGGCGGTGGCCGTGGATACCAGCGAGAAGACGGATGATTTCGTAAAGAGCGGACTGACCAGTTCCCAGATCATTACCCAGTATTATTTTGGATTTGTGCCCCATATATGGGGGTTGCTGTTTCCATTGTTTGTTTTTATCGCGGTCATCTTTTTTACGAGCAAGATGGCCACCCGCTCAGAGATCATTGCGATCCTGGCAAGTGGTACCAGTTATAACCGGATGCTGCGCCCGTATATCGTTGGAGGATTGTTACTCGGCACCATTCTCTGGTTCGGCAACAGGTACCTGATCCCAAAGGCTAATGGGATCATGAGCAGTTTTAAATCGGTATACATCGATCGCAGTGATCCTACAAAGAATCAGCAGAACAGCAGTTGTTTCAATTGTTTTTACCGCCGGATAGATCAGAATACTTATATCGGTATTAAGAATTACGACACCGCAAGCAAATCCGCACAGGGCTTTTTTATGGAACGCGTGCGCGATAACAAAGTGGTCTATAACCTTCGGTCAGGTTACATTCAGTGGGACCAGGCAGAGAAGAAATGGAAACTGCAGAATGCAGTGGAGCGGACGGTGGACAGCCTGGGCGAAAAAGCCGTCGAACATGCATCGATGACCATCACTATCAGTTTGAAGCCGGACGAACTTCGGAAGGACGATTACCTGAAAGATAAACTTGCTACTCCTCAGCTGGTAAGTTTTATTGAACAGGAAAAGTTGCGCGGAACAGAGGGGCTGAGTGCATTGGAGGTAGAGCGATACAGGCGAACAGCTACTCCTGCGGCGGTATTACTGCTTACCCTCATCGGTGCGGTGATTGCCAGTCGAAAGACCCGTGGAGGCAGTGGTATGCACCTTGCGATCGGGATCGTTATCGGCGCACTCTTTATCATGTCAGACCGCTTCTCGACCGTATTTGCCACCAAAAGCGATCTGCATCCATTGCTGGCCGCCTGGATCCCGAATATCGTGTTTTCGTTTGTTGCACTGAGGTTGTACTGGAAAACGCCGAAGTGAAAAAGAAGGCGACTGCTCCATGGTTATGTTCGATGGTCGAATGTAGCGACAGTCATTCCTGCCCGGGCTGGCCGACCCGCTTTCCGGAATTCACTTATCCTTTCCTCCGCTTTTCCGTTGTATGCCCGGTCTTCGGCTATCGGTCATTGATCATCTGCTTTCCCCCGCAGCCCTTACCCCATCTACATTAGAACTACATTAGCCGTATTATGATGTTTGTGTAAAATGAGTAACATTATTCTCCAAAATGTTTGTTCTGGCAGAGGTCATTAACTACCTTTAGCCCTTCAACATTTTTGTGATTTTTAAACGATCTGTCATGGGAGTAATTAAAGATAGGTTCAAAGCAAAAGCTGATCAGCTGGGTGTAGAAATCAAAGATTTGCTCAAGGAACACGGTAGTAAAGTGATTGGAGAAGTGCAGTTGTCGCAGATATACCAGGGTATGCGCGGGATGACTGGCCTTGTGTCGGAAACATCATTGCTGGATGCGCAGGATGGTATCCGTTTCAGGGGGTATTCTATCCCTGAACTCAGAGAAAAACTGCCAAAAGCGCCGGGAGGTTCAGAGCCCCTGCCTGAAGGTTTGTTTTACCTGATGCTGATTGGAGAATTGCCTACAGAAGAGGATGTGCAGCATGTAACAGCTGTATTGCAACGCCGCAGTCATGTTCCTAACCACGTTTTTCATACGATTGAAGCCCTGCCTTTAAATACGCATCCAATGACACAATTTGTGGTGGGTGTAATGGCATTGCAGACAGAAAGCCAGTTTTCCAAGAAGTATGCTCAGGGTATGAGCAAGAAAGATTACTGGGAAGCTGTCTTCGATGATTCAATGGATCTGATCGCCAGGTTGCCCCGCGTTGCGGCTTATATCTATCGCCGTAAATATAAATTCGGTGAACATATTCAGCCGAATGGATTGCTCGACTGGGCAGGCAACTTCGCTCATATGCTCGGTTTTGAAGACGATACATTCAAAGAACTGATGCGGATGTATATGACGATCCACGCTGATCACGAAGGTGGCAACGTGTCTGCACATACAACACACCTTGTAGGTTCCGCTCTTGCCGATCCTTATCTCAGCTTTGCAGCCGGGATGAACGGCCTTGCGGGTCCATTGCATGGTCTGGCTAACCAGGAAGTGGTTAAATGGATCTTTGAGATGCAGGCTGAACTGAATACAGATTCACCCACCAAAGAGCAGATTGAAGAGTATGTGAAAAAAACACTGACCGCAGGTAAAGTAGTTCCGGGTTATGGTCATGCTGTATTACGTAAAACCGATCCACGCTTTACGGCGCAGATGGAATTCGGAAAGAAACATATGCCCGACGATAAACTGGTCAATACAGTTTGGAATATCTATGAAGTAGTGCCTCCAATCCTTCAATCATTAGGCAAGATCAAAAACCCCTGGCCAAATGTAGATGCGCATAGCGGGTCATTGCTTGTTGGTGTTGGTATGAAAGAATATGAATACTACACTGTACTGTTCGGCGTAAGCCGCGCACTGGGTGTACTGGCCAGCCTTTGCTGGGACAGGGCGCTTGGTTTCGCGATCGAAAGACCGAAATCAGTTACTACTGACCTGGTTAAAAAATGGCTTAAAGGAGAAGAGCAGATATGGGGAGAATAAGCCCCATCTGGTACGATATAAGAACCCTGGCTTTAAGCCGGGGTTTTTTGTTTTAAAAATACCTGTGCCCGATCCACTACCCGTTGCCCGTTGAGGATTGTCAGGATACATCGCTAAAAAACACCTAACCAGAAGCTTGAATAGTAACAGGTCGCGATAACCAACTTTTTTAAGTATTGCCAACCGGTCGGCGATCAACAGTCAGCAGGTAGCGGTCCATAGACAACGATGAATGCTTCTGGTATGGTTTTTTATAAGTTAACATCAGATGACATTCATTCCTTAACTCTTAAAAACATAGATTATGACAACCAAGAACAAAGTATTGTTAGGTATCCTCGGAGCTGCGGCTGCTGGTGTAGTCATCGGTTTGCTGATTGCTCCTGAAAAAGGAAGTGATACTCGCAAGAAAATTAAAGATACAGCTGGCGATTGGGCCGATAGCCTTGGTCATCTTTGGAACAAAGGCAAAAAAATGGCAGAAGACGGCATTGACGAAGCAAAAGAAAAAGGCCGTCAGGTGAAAAATGCCGGAGAGAAGCTGAAAGAGAACTTCAGCTAAATAGTAGTCGACAGGCGAATAAGCCCAATGGGCCTTTTTCGCCTGTTTACTTTTTCGAACTTAAATGTTACCACTAATGGACGAATTAAAGGAAAAAACCGCCGACCTGGTCGATCACGTAGAAGATATCGCAGACACCTTTTACAGGCTAACCGTCGTTAATGTAACGCAGAAAGCAACGAATGTTGCATCCGGAGCGATCACCATGATAGTGGTGACCATTATTGGCTTTTGTGTGCTGCTCTTTTTGGGAGTGGCATTATCGTTTTGGCTGGGTGACCTGATCGAAAGCAGGTCTGGTGGTTTCTTATTAGGCAGTGCTTGCTTTCTGCTTGTACTTTTTATACTGATTGCGTTGCGCAAAAAGATTGTTTTCCCATTGATACGAAATCTAATTATCAGCAAAGTGTATGACTAAGACTTCTACTACTATCCGCACATACAACGATCTCCTTACAGAAAAGGAGCGTTTGAAAGCTTTGTTACAGGCGCAAAAGCAGGTGTTGCGCCAGGACGTCGAAGATATCAAAGCTGAATTACAGCCCGTGAAGCATGCTATTTCCGTTGTAGGAAAGTTCACTACGCGTGACAAGAGTAACCCGCTGCTCACCAGTGCAACAGAAAGTATCATAGATCTGGTGGTGAAACGTATGTTACTTGCGCGTACAGGCTGGCTGACGAAGCTCGTTGTGCCATTCCTGATGAAAAATGTTTCTTCGCATTTAGTGAATGCGAACCAGGGAAAGATCTTCTCCAAGCTGTTTTCTTTTCTCGGTAAAAAGAAAACTGACGATATAGATACGGATGAATTTGAACAGGGTGAGCCTGTTGCGCCGGTCCGCCCGCGCCGCAGTGGCAAACCAGAGCCTGAAGAGCCGGTTGAAGAACGGGCAGTTTAGGCAGATACAGGGCAAATTTCCCCAGGGCTTTTTTTGAATACGCGAAATCCCTATTTTTGCGTCCCGCCGGGGAATTAGCTCAGTTGGTAGAGCGCTAGCATGGCATGTTAGAGGTCATCGGTTCGAACCCGATATTCTCCACTGGATAAAGTAAAAAGTCAAAAGTAAAAATTCAAAACCTGGATTGTTGCTTTTGGCTTTTTTGTTAGATGAAACTGAAACGTCTTTTTTACATTTTGCGAATGAAAACTCCAAACGGCTTGGGGCATCAGTTGGAACATTAAGCGGGCTGGCCGTCCAACATCGCTATTCTGCGGCCGTGGCAGATATGATTCCTTTGCATTTCCCGGAAAGCCTCGGGATCGTTTTCAAAGGAAATGGAAAAGGCTCCAAGAGAAAGAATGACGTGGCGATCATTATAGCCTGTATACGCCTGTTTCGGCGATAAAGGTAAAGTCAAATAAAGGCGGGCTTTTCCAACCTCAAGGAAGTAAAACTATTCAGCAAATGTAATGGTATAAGATCCTGCAGCCAGCTTAATAGCTTTTTCAACCGCGATGTCCTTTCCATTCAGCTTTGCTTTCTTTACCACTGACGGCAATTGAACCGAAGCTGAAGCGTTCGCCGGGATCTGCACCTCATACATAATACTGCCTCCCATTCTCTTCCATGAAGAAGTGATCTTCCCGTTTGGACTTTGATGACTTGCTGAAAAACTATCGAGCCCCGCTACAAATCCCGGGTGCAGTTTTATGTTCCGGAATCCAGGCGCTCTTTCATCCGGGTAAATACCTCCGAGTCCCTTATAGAACCAACCGCCTACTTCTCCAAACATCATATGGTTCTGGGAAATATCGCGTGCTGCATCAATGTCCCAGTTCTCATACAAAGTGGTGGCTCCATTCTGTATCCACCATCCCCAGGAAGGATAGGTAGACTGAACAGCGAGCTGGTAAGCGATATCCGCGTGCCCATTTTCACTCAGGGCATTCAGGATCGCTTTCGCCCCCAATACACCCACATCAAGATGCAGGTTGTCCGCTATTACTCGTTTAGCAAGATTGTCTGCCACTGCTGCTGTATATTCTTCGGGAACGATCTTCCAGTAAAGCGCCATGCTCAGCTCCGTTTGTACACCACTGCCATAGATCTTTTTAACGCGATCGAAGTATTTCGCATTGATCGCTTTTTTGATCTTATCTGCAAGAAGCGTATATCGCTGCTGATCTTCCTTCCTGTTAAGCAGTTTCGCTGTTTTCGCAAGAATATTTGCATCAACATAAAAATATATGGAAGAGGTAAGCTCCAACGAAGAAGTTGATTTCACTGGCACCCAGTCTCCACGGCCGAACGTAGTAAGTCCGGCAGGACTGATCCCTTCTACATAGTTGACATATCTTTTTATGTTTTCGTAATTCTCTTTTAATGGCGTGAGATCGCCATAGAAAAGATAAAGATTCCAGGGAATGATCGCGATGGTGCTCGTCCAGTCGGTACCATTTGCGGTGCCATAACCCCAGCCGCCTGTGGGAATGATATCCGGCAGTACGCCATTGGGCTGCTGCTCATCGCGATGGTCTGCCATCCATTTTTCATAAACGGTGATGCCATCGAAATTATAGAGGCCACTTTCAATAGCGAAATGACCATCGCCTGTCCATCCATTCTTTTCACGTTGAGGACAATCGGTCGGATAGCCGAAAAGATTGGACAGGTAAGAATTATTGGTGGCCTCCCATATTTTATTGAGTAAAGTATTGGATGAATTTATTTGACCGCTTACCGCCACATCGCTGTGCATGAAGTAGGCAACAAGATCGTTTTTTTCAATCTTCACCGGTTTGTCACTGACGATCTCCACATACTGAAATCCTTTGTATTGAACCTTGGCATAAACTCAACCTCGCCAGACCCGTTTAGAATAACGATATCCGTTTGAAACGGATCACCCGCATCTTTTGGACGATGATAAACATCAATGCTCGAGAGATCCACATGTTTAGCCGGCCCTTTTTTTACAGCGCCCGCCTTATATAAACGTTCGCCATGGATAATGCGGACAGTCGTGCCGCTTTCTCCCCTGAGTTTTACTTTGATCACTCCTGAGATATTTCTTCCCAGATCATATAAGTAACTCGTATCGCTGAAACGGGTAAATGTTTTCGGGATTATTTCATCCACATTTTTGACGGGTACCATCAGTTGACTGATCACATTTTGTGAAGGTGCTGCCCGAAGCCCTGATCTTCTCCAGGAGCTGTCATTATATCGCGTCGTACTCCAGTCGGGGATCTCGAGCCGGCTGTCATAATGTTCTCCTGTATAGATGCTGTTGAAGATGATGGGACTTGCATGATTCTTCCATGATGCGTCTGATGAAATGGTTTCTGTGTTCCCATCTTCATACGTGATCCGGATATCCATGCAGAATGTGGGCCGCTGCCGCCAGGGAGCACGTTCAAAATTCCATACGGCAAGTGACTGATGGTTGTACCATCCGTTGCCGAGGATCACGCCGACGGCATTTTCGCCATCGTTGAGAAAACCTGTGATATCATAAGTAACATAGAGGTTCCTCCGGTCAAAGCGGGTATACATCGGATCCAGCCGGTGATCGCCTGTTTTCTTGCCGTTGATATAGAGTTCATATAAACCGGCGGCGGCAATGTAAGCGCGGGCTGATCTTATTTTGCGCGTTGCTGCAAATTGTTTTCTGAAATAAGGAGCGGGTAATGTATTGATACTGCCTCCGTCACTGATCCATGTGCCTTTCCAGTTGGCCATATTCATCATGCCGGTTTCAAACCAGCTGACGGGAGATGATATTAGCTGTTTCCCATTCTTATCCCAGGTCTTCACCTTCCAGTAATAACGGGTGAATGGCTCCAGTTTTTTGCCAGCATAGAAGACCAGACTGGTGGCTGAATTGATCTTACCAGAGTTCCAGCAGTTATTGTTTCCGGTCTCTGGAGCATTTGCATCCGTGGAGACGATCACCTGGTAAGCAGATTGAGCGGCGCCCTGTGCCGGGTCATTCATTTGCCATGTTAGTCTTGGCTGATCTTTATCAACGCCGAGCGGTGTTACGAGATGTTCGCAGCGCAATTCTTTCGATCCTGTTTGAGCAAAAATGAATGCGCCCGGGAGTAAGATGGAAAGTGCAGTGAGCGCAATGGCCGGTATAAGATTTCTCATGGATAAATGTATATCGTTATTCAGCTGCTTTTTTTTCTTCGTATTGTTTCTTTATTTTCTGTATTCTTTTGAAGAAAGCGGCTTTGTCGGAGAAGGCTGCAGGGTTATAGGGGCCGCCTTCTTTTCTTTTTTCATGCATGTTGAACTGGCTTGCATGAGCCGCTACCCAGATATCGAAATCCAGTTTTTCCATAGCCCCAAGTGTATAAGCATAGTCGTTGGCCATGGAAGGATAGGATTTGACTTCGGAAAATTTTTTATCATCATCGAGAATGATAGAGGGGATATTGGCGATCAGTACGCGAATGGTTTTGTTATTGTCTTTTACATTGATCATATAGCTGCAGGAGCCCCTGGTATGACCGGGATGATGCAGCATGGTCAGTTTGTTTTCACCGAGAACGATAGAATCTTTATCCTGTAATAAACGGTCTGGTTTCGCAGGTGCGAAACTTGGCGTATTGCCACCGAAGTAATAGTCTGTTTTCCCACCATCTGCCATTACGCCAGCATCTTTGCTGTCGATCATTAATTGTGCTCCTGTTAATTCCTTTAATGCGGCAATTGCGCCGACATGATCGAAATGCACCTGGTTTGTCAGCAGGATTTTAATGTCCTTCATTTTAAAACCGAGGCTTTCTATATTGGATTGTATGGTTGCAGCAGAGGAGGCAAGACCAGTGTTGATCAGGATATGACCTTTTGAACCGGTGATAAGATAACAGGCCAGATCATAAGTTCCGACGTAATAGATGTTTCCGGCAACGCGGAAAGGTTTGTAAGGCGCTGTCCATTCTTTGTTGTCGGTAACGGGTTCAACTACTTGTTGAGCGGCAACGGTCAAGTTAACAAGACAGGCGAATGCTACGATTTGCAGGTTTGTGAGGATGCGTGAATGATTGGGCATGGAAGGGGACAGTGTTTTGCAGACTGTCAGGAACCGAAATTAATGAATCTGTATAAGGGGTGAAAATGTAAGTTTTTCAATTGGTGTAGAAGGAACGCGGCGGACGCGGTGATACGCAGCGGGCGCGGAGAAAACAGCCGGAAAAAACATGGTGTATCGCCGCGTCGCCGCGTATCACCGCGTTCTCCGCGTTCCTCAATTGCCGAAATAAAGAATGCCACGGTGTTAATGAGATCTCTTCTCCCTGTACAACGCGGGCGATACACCCATCACCTTCGTGAACAGTCTCGAAAAATAATACGGATCCTCAAACCCCAGCCCCTGCGCCACTTCTTTGATCCGCAGACCGGTGAACAATAGATACTGACACGCCTTTTGTATTTTCAAATGATTAAAATACTCCATCGGCGCATGCCCCGTCTTCTTCTTAAACAACGAAGAAAAATGTGAGGTAGAAAAATTAACCTGCCGCGCCACCTCTTCCAATGTCAATGCTTTGTCAATATGCTTGCTCATATAATCAATGGCGAGATCCGACGGATCTTTCTCCAGGCTTTCCGCCGATGCATTGAATTTATTGTTGAAAAGGAATAACGTCATAAAATGCCAGAAACACATATTGGTGTAGGCAAGGTTATCTATACTGTAACCACGTTCCAGCTGATGATACATTTCGTCAAACAGGTTGACGATCTTCTCGCTGGCGAGAATGGATCCTTTATATGAACCGGCTTGTTTTTCGAATGTGGCGATGATGGAATTAGAAACTGATCCTTTAAAATGGATCCAGTGAATAGTCCATGGGTCCTGATCATCCGCTTCGTATAAATGTGGTGTTTTGGCAGGGATCAGCACAAACTCGCCTGATCCGATCTCATAAGAAGTGTGGTGAACAGTTACCCGCCCATTACCCTTGATGCAATAGATCAGTATATGCTGATCCGCACCATGTTTTCTCTCCCGGAAATGATGTTTCGCCTTTGGATAATATCCAATGTCTGTAATATAGAGCGGACTGATAATGTCATTGTTTTTGATCAGCGAGGCAAGCACAGAACGCGGAAGGATGATCGCTTTTTGTCCCTGGAATCCTTCCTGTTTCTTTATCGTTGTTTCCGGATTCATTGGCCAATGATAATAAAAAAATCCATCAAATTGCGGAATTACTCCATCAACGGTTAATGGATCAGGCGATACTTTTACCATCAAGAAATTAGCTGTATGAAAAAAGACGTCTCCGTTTGGCAGGAAGAGGTGATCATTCCTACCTACCCGGTTGGAAAAGCCGAGAAGAATCCCATGTTTCTCGAAAACCGGGTTTACCAGGGCAGCAGTGGTGTGGTGTATCCGCATCCGGTGATCGAAAAAATTGCTGATGAAAAGACCGATCAGGTTTACCAGGCTGTTTATCTCGAGAATGAATATATCAAAGTAATGGTGCTGCCTGAACTCGGAGGCCGTATTCAAATGGCATATGATAAAGTACGCCAACGTCATTTTATTTATTACAACCAGGTGATCAAACCCGCGCTGGTTGGACTTACCGGGCCATGGATATCCGGTGGTATAGAATTCAACTGGCCGCAGCATCACCGGCCATCTACTTTTCAGCCGGTTGATTTCACGATCAAAGAGAATTAAGACGGCAGCAAGACCGTCTGGCTGAATGAAGTGGAACGTATGTTCCGCACCAAAGGAATGGCCGGCATTACCCTGCATCCCGGGAAAGCCTATATAGAGATCAGCGGCCGTTTGTATAACCGGACCCCTTTTCCGCAAACATTCCTGTGGTGGGCAAACCCCGCGGTGAAGGTGAATGATCATTATCAGTCGGTTTTTCCGCCGGATGTATACGCCGTGTTTGATCATGGTAAAAGAGACGTTTCTTCCTTCCCGATCGCAAAAGGCGTATACTATAAAGTGGATTATGCTCCGGGAACGGATATTTCCAGGTATAAGAATATTCCGGTTCCGACTTCTTATATGGCGATCACGTCAAAATATAATTTCATCGGCGGGTATGAACATGATTCGCGCGCGGGACTTCTGCATGTGGCAGATCATCATATTTCTCCCGGGAAAAAACAATGGACATGGGGCAATGGAGCTTTTGGCCAGGCCTGGGATAAAAATTTAACAGATGAAGATGGACCATACATCGAGTTGATGACTGGTGTGTTCACCGATAATCAACCGGATTTCAGCTGGCTTCAACCATACGAACAAAAGGAATTTACACAATACTTCATGCCTTATTCCGAAGTAGGTGTAGTGAGTAATGCAAGCAAAGAGATCGTCGTTGGTCTGCAGGCTGATCAGCAGCAAGTGCAACTTAAAATATATGCTACAGCTGTGTTTGAAAGCGCGGAGGTAAAAGTTGAAACGGTTAATGGAGACGAAATATATTCTTCAAAGGAAAACCTTTCACCGCTAAAGGCATTTATTTCTTCATTTGAGATACCCGGAAAAACAACGTTAAAAGACCTGGTTATTGCTGTTTATCACAACGGGAGAAAACTGATCGACGTTAAATATGAAGAAGCGGGCGAACAGGAGATCCCCGCTGCAGCGCAAGCAGCAAAACGTCCGGCGGAAGTTGAAAACAATGAGCAGCTTTTCCTGACCGGCCAGCACCTGGAACAGTATCGTCACGCCACTTATAAGGCGGCAGATTATTACGGGGAAGCGCTTCGTCGCGATCCGAAAGATATCCGTTGCAACAATGCGATGGGTTTGCTGAAACTGAGACAAGGTCATTTTGAAGAAGCGGAAGCATATTTCAGGAAAGCAATCACGACTTCAACCCAGCGCAATCCAAATCCATATGATGGAGAACCGTACTACAATCTCGGATGGAGTTTGCAGATGCAGGCCAAATACGATCTGGCATTCGATGCATTCTATAAAGCCACCTGGAATCATGCGTGGCAACATGCCGGATTTCTCAACCTGGCAAGAATTGCCTGCAGGCGAAATGATTTCGAGGAAGCGTTGCAGTTAATAGAACAATCGATCGTCCGGAATTATCACAGTCATACAGCAAGACATTTGAAAGCTGTTGCATTGCGAAAGCTGGGACGTATGAACGAAGCCGTATCATTTATCGATGAGTCATTAAAGCTTGATCCATTCAACTTCGGATGCATTTTCGAAAAAATGCAGATGATGGCCACTTCCTCTGCGGCGGATGCAATGTCCAGGGAATTGTTGACGCTTAGCCGGAACTGGGTTCATAATATCCTGGAATATGCGTTGGATTATGCCCACGCCGGCCTCGGAGACGAAGCGATCAGGTTACTGCAACTTCATATAAAATATGCGGAAGAGAAATATCCGATGACTTTCTACTGTCTTGGCTGGTTGTTTCAGTTGAAAGGTGATGAGGTAAGAGCTGCGGAGTGCTATTCAGCTGCGGGAAACCTGAACGCTGATCATTGCTTTCCTAACAGAATGGAAGAAGTGGTGATATTGAAAGCCGCTATGGCCTTTAACGGAAATGATGCAAAGGCGCCGTACTATCTGGGTAATTTATGGTATGACAAACGCCAGTATGAAGACGCAATAAATTGCTGGGAAAGATCGGCGACTATCGATGAAGATTTTCCTACCGTCCACCGGAATCTTTCCCTGGCCTATTATAATAAACAGCATGACGAGAATAAGGCACACGCATCTTTAACAAAAGCATTTGAGTTGGATACAACAGATGCGCGTGTGCTGATGGAACTTGACCAACTGCGTAAGCGGCTGGATCATGATCACGCAGCACGCCTTGCTTTCCTGGAGAAATATTCATTGCTGGTTGAATCGCGTGATGATCTCTTTCTTGAATTGATCACGCTGCACAATCAACTGGGACATTTTGAAAAAGCAAAAGAATTGCTTGCCGGAAGAAAATTTCATCCATGGGAAGGTGGTGAAGGGAAAGTGGTCAATCAATACCTGATCTGTTATATCGCACTTGCGCGGAAAGCGATCCAGTCGGGAAATTATTCAGCAGCTATCGGGCTGCTCGATCAGGCAGCGGAATATCCGGATAATCTCGGCGAAGGGAAGCTTCCCGGTGCGTCCGAGAATGATATCCATTATCTGAAAGGAATGGCCTTGCAGCGGATGGGTGATGATACGCAAGCCGACAGAATGTTCCGGTTGGCTACAGAAGGGAACAGCGAGCCGGCGCAGGCAATATTTTATAACGATCCTCAACCAGACAAGATCCTTTACCAGGGATTGGCCTGGATAGAACTGGAGGAGAAGGAAAAAGCGTACAGCATTTTTCAGAAGTTGATCTCGTTTGGCAAAGCACATATGGACGATAAGATCAGTATCGATTATTTCGCCGTATCGCTTCCGGAATTGCTGGTATTTGATATTGACCTTGATCTCCGGAATAAAATACACTGTCTTTACCTGATCGCATTAGGCGAACTGGGACTTGCAATGATGGAGGAACCTGCTGCTGGTGATGTGTTTCAAAACGTACTTGCACTGGATAAAAATCATCAGGGTGCATTATTGCATAAAGATCTTAAACATCAATTGGCCGGCGCGATGAAAGATTCCGCATAATATAATGATTACACTGACGATGTTTTGTGCTATTAATAAATGTTGTTTTTTATCATCATAAAATAATCCATCTTATTCAACCAATAATCCATTTCCTTCGGTTAAGGTTAATGATACATTTGGGTTGGGTTCTGGATTCACTTCTTCAAACAAACTTGCGTATGAGAAATTTCTTAAATGCCTCCCGGCATAAGGCACTTTTTGTGCAAACGATAATCCCTTTACTTCTACTAGTTTTTAGTCAGCATGCGTATGGTCAGGCGAAACTGATCAACGGGCGTGTGTTGGGTGCTGATCAGACACCGTTGTCTGGTGCTTCTGTTACCATTAAAGGAGTTACCGGTGGTACTACCACAGATGCGAATGGACGCTATTCTATTATGGCATCTGCTGGTGATAGCATCCAGGTCACTTCCATCGGTTATGAAGCTGCAACGATGGCTGTTGGCAGCGGATCGGAATTGAATTTTAGCATGACCGGCACAGCATCTATATTGAGTGATGTCGTGGTGGTGGGTTATGGTACGGTCCGTCGCTCAAATCTTACTGGTGCTGTAACAACAGTCAGTTCAAAAGATCTTACAAAATTACCAGCCGCCAATCTTGATCAGGCGTTGCAGGGGAATGTACCTGGACTGTATACACAACAAAGTGATAGAAGTCCGGGTGCGGGCGTTTCACTTGCGCTTCGCGGTAACAACTCCTTCTCGGGAAACGCTCCGCTGTTCATCGTGGATGGATTTCCAATCGCATCCGGTGGTGGTGTGAATGCGATCAACCCGAATGATATCGAATCAGTGTCCGTTTTAAAAGACGCATCATCTGTAGCGATATATGGAGCACGCGCGGCGAATGGTGTGATCCTGATCACCACAAAAGCGGGTAAGGCCGGAAAGAATTCATTTGATGTGAATGTGTGGACAGGTTTCAAATCGTTTTCGAATCCGATCGATTTTATGAATGGCGATCAGATCGCGCAGATGAGAAGCGAAGCCTACCAGAATGATAATGTGAATGGCGGTGTTGCCGTATTCCGGCCGGAAGAAGACGCGATGCTGCAAAGCGGAAAATCAACCAGCTGGCTGGACGAGGTCACCGGATCAGGAAGAATTACACAAAACATCCAGCTTGCCTTTTCCGGAGGTACGGAGAAAACCAGGATACTCGTGAGTGGTAACTTATATAACGAGAGAGGAGTGATCAATAACTCTGACTATCTCCGGGGAAGTTTACGGTTGAACCTTGTGCAGAAGATCGGTGATAAACTGACGCTCACCTCCAACAATAACCTGAGTGTGCTGACTGGCCGTGGTGTAACCGGGCCAAGCGTATTGTATCCTGCATATGTAGGTAATCCGCTTGCTCCGATCCGGCAGCCGAACGGACAGTATTACACAATGCTGATCGGTGTTGGAAATACGCCATGGGCAAACCCGGTAGCGTACACGGAGATGATCGATAATAAATATGTACAGCCGGTGATCACAAGTTCACTCGCGCTGGAATACAGGATCCTGAATGGTTTGAAAGTACGCACGCAGATCAGCGGCGAACTTGATTCGTGGAAAGAGAATTTCTATGTGCCCATCGCGCTTTCTGCCAACCATGAAGAAAGTGGTCGGGTAGCCAATGGTTTTGCACGTGTCTCCCACAATACGAATTATAACTGGATCTCCGAGACTGTTCTTTCTTATAACAAACGTTTCGGCAGCCGTCATGAAGTGGATGCCGTAGCGGGTTATTCTGCGCAGCAGAATCGCTGGGAGCGTACGCAGGCTTCTGCTTCAGGTTTCCCCTTTGATATATATGGAACATGGAATCTCGGTGCTTCAACCGGTACACCACGTAAGCCGGTATCTGATCTGCAGATCTGGACGATGAATTCCTATATCGGTCGTGTGATCTATACATTCGATTCGAAGTATATCGCCACGGCTAACTTCCGTGCTGATGGTTCTTCAAGATTCGGATCAAATAACAAATGGGGCTTCTTCCCAAGTGCTGCGTTCGCGTGGAGAGCTTCGGAAGAAAACTTTATCCGCAACCTGAATGTGTTTGACGACCTGAAGATCAGGGCGAGCTACGGTTTGGCGGGTAATGCAAATGCATTGGGCGTTTATTCAACGCAGGCGAGAATGTCTCCGGCCTCTTTTAACTGGAATGGCATTGAAGCTCCGGGTTATTACCCATCACAGTTGGCGTTTGATAACCTGAAATGGGAAACAACCAAACAATTCGATCTTGGTATTGATCTGTCAATATTAAATCGCCGGTTGAACATCACTGCTGATTATTACCTGAAAAATACACGTGATCTGATCCGTCAGTTGCCGATCCTTGCCGTATCTGGTTTCCAAACAGGATGGGCAAACCTGGGTAACCTGCGTAATGAAGGGGTGGAGTTAGCGATCAAAGGCCTGATCATCGATCGTGAATTGAAATGGAATGCAACATTGAATCTTGCTACCAATACAAACAAACTGACTTCTCTTGGTGATGGAACAGACCGGATCGGTACTACGCACTTTGTTGGTCAGCCGATCGGGATCGGCGCCCGTTACCTGATCGAAAAAACAGGGATCTGGCAGACAAGTGAAGCCACACAAGCGGCATTGTATGGGGCCCGTCCGGGTAATGTGAAATACAATGATCTGAATAAGGATAATAAGATCGATAATAATGACCGCGCATTCTATGGAAAGTTGTTCCCTGATTTCTATGGTTCATTGACAAATGAGATCTCTTACAAAGGCTTTGATCTGAATACATTCTTCACGTTCGAAGCCGGTAGAACGATCTACAATGGTTTGAACTATAAATTGCTGGCGGGCGATGGTTATGATAACCACCGGATCGAAATGCTGAACAGGTGGACACCTTCCAACCCAACAAACGAATATCCAAGAGCAGCGATCGGTTATTCAAACCGCTCCAGCATGGCTTCAACAGAATTTTTGGAGAAAGCAGATTTCATCAAGCTGAGGAGTTTGACACTGGGTTACACGTTCCCTGCATCTGTAACAAGAAGGATCTCCAGCAACAATCTGCGCGTATACATAACCGGGTTGAACCTGTTTACGATCACGGGGTACAGCGGAATGGATCCGGAGGATGGCGATCTGGGTAATACTGCAAGAAACGCACCTTATCCGATCACCCGCACGATCATCTTCGGATTGAATCTTGGTTTTTAATCCAATCATTATTTAAATCACTAGTCATGAAACTTACTTGTTATATACTGATCCTTTTCACGGTGCTGGCTTCATCCTGCACAAAGGAGTTCCTCGAGGAAGATCCGAGAACATTTTTAACGCCCGGTAATTTTTACAAAACAGAAGCAGACCTGCAGATGGGATTGAATGGAGTCTATCGCACTCCACAGGATCGCTATTCGAATATGTGGGGTGCTCCCTGCTGGTTTGGCTGGGCAACAGATCTTGGTTACCTGACGCCGGCCAATGGCCACGCGTTCCATAACCAGCCAGCTCACCTCCGCGCTGATTTTAATCCGGCTTCTGATATGCCCTGGAATATGTGGGATTATATCTATCGTCACGTAAAAGATATCAACTTTTTGCTGGCCGTGGTTGACGTGGTTGATGCTCCCGCCGCTGCAAAAACAAGTATTGCTGCACAGGCAAGAGCATGGCGTGCGCATCTGTATTTTGATGGCGTACGCATCTTTGGTGCATTGCCGCTGATACTTGAACCGGTTTCAGATGTAAAAGCATTGAATTCGTTGACACGTACACCCGCAGCGCAGGTGTATGAACAGATCATTAAAGACCTTGAATTCGGGATCGCCAGTCTTCCTAATACTTATACCGCTGCTGCGGATAAAGGAAGGATCACCGCTGGTGCTTGTGCCGCAATGCTGGCACGCGTGTATATCACTATGGCCGGCTACCCGCTTCGCCAGACCGACAAATGGGAAAAGGCACGCGTACTGCTGAAAGAATTTGTGGATGATAAGAAATATGGTGCGCAATACAACTTGTGGCCGGAATACAGCCAGGCTTTCGCGGATGCAAATATCCAGGGCGGACAGGAAGCCGTATGGACAGTCAACTTCACCCGTGGTACATTCGGACAGGGAAGCCAGGTACATACCGACTTTTCACCGATCGAATTGTATTATGATTCGAGAGCAGGATTGACACGTGGTGGAGGATGGAGCAACGAATTGCCTACGGAAGCATTCCTCGCTTCGTATAACCAGGCGAGAGATAAACGCTATACGTTCACTTACTGGAGATCTACGGCAGATCTTCCGACGGAATATGCTGCGATCAATAATAGCGCTGGTGGTCCGGTGGTTTTTGCCGCACCACATGTAAAGAAGTTCAGGGAAACATCGCCGAATGATAACTCGCAGGGTTCCGGACTTGATCATTACATCATTCGCTATGCAGATGTATTACTGATGTATGCAGAAGCTATCAACGAAACGAATGGAGCAAATGCGGCGAACTATGTAAATCTTGTAAGAAGACGTGCGGGGCTGGATGATCTTCCGGCAATGTCACAATCTCAGTTGCGTGATCATCTGCTGCTTGAGCGTGCCTGGGAATTGTGTTTCGAAGGTGAGCGCCGTTTTGAGCTGATGCGTACGGGCACTTATTATTCAAGAGTGAAGGCATGGAATCCGCAAGCTGGTGCGAACATTGTACAGAACAAACATGAGTTGTGGCCGGTGCCGCAACGGGAGATCGATATCAATAGTAATTTATTACCCAATAATCCGGGTTATTAAGTTTCGTTAAGCAGTCAGTTAGCAGAACCCCCGAATGAGGCTTGTCAAAGTCTTTTCGGGGTTATGCTTAGGTTCCCGCAGATGACGCAGATTAGCGCGCAGATACGCAGAT
>JBEVKW010000360.1:0-8338 GCA_040509495.1 Chitinophagaceae bacterium
ATTGAAACTGACCGTGCTGGATGTGGACAGCAACTTTACTATCGGCGCACTGGAATTGCAGAAACAGCAAACGCTGCACAGGCTGGTGACCGAAAATGCAAGTTTCATCCGCAGAGCGGGAGATCAGTATATAACCGCGAATAAGGAGAAACCGTTGCCGCGCGTTATTCAGCGGATAGCAGTCGTCACTTCCAGTTCTTCCGCAGGATTACAGGATTTTTTACATACACTTGAATCGAACAGCTTTGATTATAAGATCACTGTTGATCCTTTTTACACGGTAGTGCAGGGCGAGGCGAGGGCAGACCTTATCTACAATAAACTGCTGGAGGTTTTTCACTCAGGAATCGCATATGATGTAGTAGTAATGATCAGGGGAGGTGGTGCGCAAACAGATTTCCTGATCTTTGATCAGTATCCCCTGGCGAAGATCGTTGCGAAGTTCCCGATACCGATCATAACGGGCATTGGTCACCAGATCAATCAAACCGTAGTGGATATGATGGCGCATACATCTGTAAAGACACCGACGAAGGCTGCTGAGTTTATCATTGCACACAACAGAGCGTTTGAAGACAGTATTGTGGCACTGCAAAAAACGATATTGATACGCTCGCAGCAACTTTTCCTCAGGCAGCATAACCTGCTGGCTGATCTTAAATCTGCTGTGACAAATAAAACGCAGGCGCTGTTGAATCATCACCGGACGTTTCTGCTGAAGGCGCATCAAACCGTCGTTAATCAATCCGGTGAAATTCTGCTGGAGAAGAACAGGGATCTGCTGAAACTGGGGTCGGTCGTATTGACAAGGCCAAAGATCCTCGTCTCCACGCAACAACATTCATTGGCCAATATGGTGAGCACGATAAAATTGTTCAGTGCGAACCTGATCAGGAACCAGCAGTCATATCTCGCGCATCATAGAACGATCGCAAAAATGATGGCGCCAGACAATATATTAAAGAAAGGCTTTGCCATTGTGAAAGTAGATGGAGAGGTGACCAGTGATCCCGGAAAAGCGGAAAACGGGAAAGATATATCTGTAATTTTAAAAGACATTGAGATCATTGCTACAGTAAATCAAAAGAAGGAATATGACGGAAAAGATTTTATCATATGAAGAAGCTTATCGTGAACTAGCTGAGATCGCAGAAGAAATACAAAACGAATCAGTATCTGTGGATGTCCTGGCGCAGAAAGTGAAACGTGCGGCTGAGTTGATCACCTATTGCCAGGGCAAACTACGTTCCACCGAAACCGAGGTGAATAAGATCATAACGCAGATGGAACAAAAAACAAAAGAATAGAATGACGAAAGTTCCTGAAAATGAACATCGTCGCATCTCCGTACGTTTTTTTTCGACACAACTGCTCCTCCACAGTCAAGCCGGATTTTTCTGTGGCGTTTTAACATTATTATGATGATACTGGCCTGATTTTTTTAGGATGTTGTCATAACTTACTGTATCTATGAAAACATCCTTTTTTACAGGTATCCTGGCGATCTGCCTGGCATCTTCGCTTATTGGCCGCGCACAGGCAAGTGACGATAGTACTGTGTTGGCCAGGTACAGTTATCCCATCTTTGCGCTTTATGGTGAGCAGCAGTTCACAGGTACTGCATTTTTCTATAGATCGGGAGATACAACATTCCTTGTAAGTAATTATCATGCGATAAAGGGAATGAGTCCCCTTAAACAATCGATCACGTTCAATGCCGATACTCTTTACCTGAAATATCCCGTAAAAAATTCTGACGAGTCCAGGCTATTACCTATTGATGTGAGTGATGAGGTGACTGGTGAGACGGAGATCTTCAGTATGGTGGACCGTATAGATCTTTTAAAGATCCCGTTACAGGTTCCTGATGAAGCCGCTATTCATTTTATTAATGACCTGATAGATCCCGGGTACTTTGAGGCAGTGCCTGAGGAAGTGATCGTGTTTGGATTTCCAACGCAGCAGGGAGCCGTGCCCACTTTTTATTCAAAGCAACAAAGGCTTGCGGGTAACGTGAACCTCCGCGGGTTTGCAGATTATGATGCATCACTACGGGTGAATTTTCCCAATTCGTCGGATAGCGCGAGAGCGATCCTCGGAGGAACATCTAGGTATTACTACTTTATAAAACCGTATGCAGCGCAAGGATATTCAGGTGCGCCCGTGTTAGGGAAATTCCGTACTACGGAGAACCAGATCGTATATCGTTTCGTTGGAGTGATCTTCGCGGGACAACCGCTGACGCGCCAAACCTGGGCGATCAAAGGTGCTGTTGCCTGGCAATATTTGAAAGGAATGTTATGAGGCGCGTTCGCTGCGTCTTGTTGCGGTTCTGCTACACTTCAGTCGGTAAATCCCTGTTCCGCCGGATATTGTTTCGTCCACTACTTATCTCCCGGTAATTTTGCTGCGCAAACCTTACCAGTATTATGAAACTTCTTTTTTACAGTTGCTTACTTTTCTGTATGATCAGCGCAACAAATGCCGCGGCGCAATCTGCCAAGCCAGTGAATTATTTGAATACGGGTTCGGATATTTCTTTTAATGGAACGAAGTTTATACTCGCCTGGAGTTCACATCCGACGGCATTATATTATAAACAGGAGTATTTGCCTACAGGCCAGTCGCCGGAAAAATTTACCGATATGCTGATGATGGAGGTAGTCTCCTCATCGCTTACGCATAAGGATGCCTATGATGCGAAAGTGGCTGAACTGACAAGCCTTAAACGGACAGATCCATACGTGAATTTTGAAACGTTCTACCATAAGGAAAGTAATGAATACCTGCTCGATTTTGTGATCACAGCCAATGCGGTTGATGGCAAAACGATACAGGTCGCCGAGCGGAATGTCTACCGGTATAAAAAATACAGCGGCTCAAAGGGTGAAACGGGTGTACTGCTCTTTGCGGTGAGCAAAAGAAGTTATGGTGCTGCCGCGGCCGGGTTCGTAAAAGGTATCACTGGTGAAACGAGAAAAGACCTTGCTGATAAAGTAAAACGCTTTGCGTTTCCATCGATCACCCTTAGGTGATATAAAAGATTACAGGGCTATGATAGTTGGTCACCCGTCCGTCTTCCCCATAAAGAAACAAACAGGAATGGGATAGATGAGACGGGTGATCAAAAGTTAAAGAATTAATCGGTTTGTTGTTGATCAAACTTTGTGTGTATCATAATTGGTCGATCCGTACCCATTTCATTCCTGCAGCTTCAGCGGCCTGCGTTCCGGCATTGCCGTCTTCAAATACCAGGCATTCTGCGGGCTCCACTTGCAGTAGCTCCGCTGCTTTCAGAAAAGGATCCGCAAATGGTTTTCCTCTTTCGGTTTCTCCGGCACAAACAATTGCTTCCACTAAGTAAGTCAGTCCAAGGATCTCCAGCGTTTTCGTAACCGACTGCCGGCTGCTCCCTGAAACTACCGCGATCTTTACTTTGCCGGCATGAGCTTTCAGGTGATCAACCACGTGGGGTATCGGTTTGGTTTGAGGTATATGTGTATCGAAGAACAGGTCGTATTTCAGTTTTGCAAATTCGACAGGGTCGAGCGAGCTGTTATAGCGTTTATTGATCTCTTCGATCACGTTTTTGATCGGCCATCCTGCCAGTTCGTCAATGATCGCTCCGTCCATTGTAACGCCTTTAGACGCGGCTACATCGATATAGGTTTGTTTGTGTGCTTCCATGTTGTCGGCGAGTGTGCCATCGCAATCGTATAGATATGCATTGAAGCCGGCACTTAAGTTCGTGAGTTTTTCGAGTTTTGAGTCTATATTATTGTTCATATATGCAACTGCGCTTATTAGAAGAATAAGTGGTTTACTGCACAAAGCTATGAGCTTTTTTGATTCTTTATAAATCCGGATTGGTGGATGATACAGGTATGCTGTTGTTTTTGCACTTTACGGAATATTAATACCTTTTATTCTTTTTTTCTTAGCGGGAGTCTGCAATATCCTTGAAGTATTTTTTTTCTTTTAAACCTTAAACCAGATTGTCTTATGACTCACCTTTACTTAAAGGCACGCTTGGGTGTAAATATCTCATGCCGGCTACTCACCTTTATTTTCAGTCTATCTTTTTTTCTAATAAATACTAACGGATACTTACATGCGCAGCCAACAACACTGTTGAAAGGAGGTATTGCGGTGGTTGCTTACAATGGAGGGAATGGTCCGGCGACATCCACGTCTGATGAATTTTCTATCATGGCGCTGCAGGATATCAATGCGGGCACAGTGATAAAGATCACTGACAGAGGATGGGATGGAACCGCATTCTTTTCAGCGACTTTTACTGGTGATGGAGCATTTGTATGGACGGTGGGTTCATTTATTACGCGGGGAACGGTTTTTAAGTTCAGTATTACGCCATCGAATGTTGCCAGTTCAACTACCGGCAGAGCTGTTAACATGGTTCCGGTAAATGGAACACTTTCGTTTCTGGATGCTACAAGCTGGGCAGGGGTGGCTACCTTAGGGGCATTCACAACTGTGGGAGACCAGGTGATCATTTACCAGGGATCGGAGTCTACGCCATCATTTATATATGGGATCAATACCAGTAACAATCCAACCTTCACACCGGCAAATGGGCAATGGCAGAATGTTACATCAGCGAACATAACTGCTCTCACCAGTGCGCTGCCAACCGGACTGGTAAATAATGCGGCATTGGATGGTAGCGTCGCTGCCACTGCCCTGGGTTTCACACTGGGTTTTACGAGTGCAAACCTTGCCTATAAAGGTCCAAAGAGCGGTACACCTGATTTTCTGTTAAAGCAGATCGCTACGCGTGCTAACTGGGACCAGGTGGGAGGGCCTTTTGATATTACTCCCGGCAGTGTAGCCGCCGGCGCTTACTTCACGGGTGGTCAGCCGATATTCCTCCTGTCGTTTGCTTTGCCTGTTACGCTGGTTTCTTTCACGGCTGAGTCTCGCGGCGATATAAATCAATTGATATGGAACACAGCGGATGAATTCGCCTTCCGTCATTTTGAAGTGGAACGTTCAACTGATGGCCGAATTTTTTCTTTGCTATCTATTGTGGCTTCATCAGGTACGTCGAACGGTCACTACCGGTATGAAGATCCTTCAGATAGAACCAGCAATGGATCTTACTACCGGTTAAAGATGGTCGATAATGATGGCCGGTATAAATACAGCCAGGTGGTGATGGTTAAAAATGCATTGATTGTTGCATTGAAACTTTTCCCAAATCCTGTAAGCTCGGTTATGCAGATCAACGTTCCGCAAGCCGGCGAGGGAACTTTAGTCTTGCAGATTTTTGATGTGCAGGGACGACTGCTCGTTACGAGAACATACGAGCGAACAGGAGGGGTGATGGCTGTTACTCTCGACGTATCTGCACTTCCGCGTGGAAAATATTTTCTTAAAGCCGAGCAGGGTAGTTATAAAGACAAAATTGTGTTCCTGAAAGAATAGTGGCTGTGCAGTGGCTATATTGCGGAGCTGCGAATGGAATGTCGTAAGAGTATCGCAAAGTGCGCAAAGAGTATCGCAAAGTGCGCAAAGGGATCGCAAAGTGCGCTAGAGTATCGCAAAGGTTCTTTGCGTACTCTGCGATCCCTTTGCGTACTCTGCGATACTCCTTAAACAGCTATAAAAAAAGCCTCCCGGGGATAAACCGGAAGGCTCTATCTGATAAAAAATGCTGTCTCTTACTTGCCTGCCTGTTTTCTTGCAAACTCAGCACGGATCACGTTCAGGGCACCACCTGCTTTGAACCATTCGATCTGCTGTTCATTGTAAGTATGGTTGACTTCGATCACATCTTTTGTTCCGTCTGCATGGTTGAGTTCAACACGTAGTGGTTGACCGGGAGCAAAAGAAGACAGGTTTTCTATATCGATGTTATCGTCTTCCTGTACTTTATCATAATCTTCTTTATTCGCAAAGGTCAGTGCCAGCATCCCTTGTTTCTTCAGGTTTGTTTCGTGGATACGGGCGAAGCTGCGTACGAGGATCGCTCTTACACCAAGGTGTCGTGGTTCCATCGCTGCGTGTTCGCGGCTGCTGCCTTCACCATAGTTCTCATCACCTACAACAACGCTACCGATATGTGCAGCTTTGTAAGCGCGCGCAGTGGCCGGTACTGGTCCGTATTCGCCGGTCAGCTGATTTTTAACCGTATCAGTTTTGTCGTTGAAATAGTTGATCGCACCGATCAGCATGTTGTTGCTGATATTATCCAGGTGGCCACGGAATTTCAACCATGGACCAGCCATTGAAATATGATCAGTAGTACATTTTCCTTTTGCTTTGATCAGCAGTTTGAGTCCCTGGAGATCGTGGCCTTCCCAGGGAGCAAATGCCTGCAGGAGTTGCAGGCGCTGGCTGTCTGCCTGCACGACTACTTTTACCTGGCTGCCGTCTTCAGCAGGAGCCTGGTAACCTGCATCCTCCACGGCGAATCCTTTCGGAGGAAGTTCGTACCCGGATGGCTCATCCAGCAGTACTTCATCGCCGTTTGCATTTTTCAGTTTATCGGTCAGCGGGTTGAAGGCGATACTTCCCGCGATGGCCATTGCTGTAACGATCTCGGGGCTTGCCACGAAAGCGTGTGTGCTGGCGAGGCCGTCATTACGTTTGGCAAAGTTGCGGTTGAAAGAAGTGATGATCGTGTTCTTACGGTTAGGATCGTCGATATGACGCGCCCACTGACCGATGCAAGGTCCGCAGGCATTTGCCAATACGATACCGCCCACACTTTCAAACGTATTGATGAACCCGTCGCGCTCGATAGTAAAACGAACAAGTTCACTACCGGGAGTAATGGTGAATTCAGAGTTTGCTTTGAGCCCTTTGCTGACTGCATCTTTAACGATGCTGGCAGAGCGGCTGATATCTTCGTAAGAAGAATTGGTGCAGCTGCCGATCAGTGCTACTTCGAGTTTCTCAGGCCAGCCGTTTTCTTTAACAGCTTCAGCCATTTTGGAGATCGGAGTAGCCAGGTCTGGTGTAAAAGGTCCATTCACATATGGTTCCAGCGTGCTGAGGTCAAGCTCGAGCAGCTGGTCATAATATTCTGCGGGGTTTGCGTATATCTCAGGGTCGGGGCGCAGGTGTTCTTTGATGCCATCAGCGAGTGAAGCTACTTCTGCGCGACCGGTTGATTGCAGGTAAGCGCTCATTTTTTCATCGTATGCGAACAGGGAACAGGTTGCGCCGATCTCAGCACCCATATTACAAACGGTACCTTTACCGGTAGCGCTCATATTATCTGCGCCTTCGCCAAAGTATTCCACGATGGCACCCGTACCACCTTTTACGGTCAGTTGTCCGGCAACCCAAAGGATCACGTCTTTGCAGGAGGTCCAGCCATTCAGTTTGCCCGTCAGTTTAACACCGATCACTTTTGGCATTTTCAATTCCCAGGGGAGGCCGGCCATTACGTCCACTGCATCAGCGCCGCCCACACCGATGGCGACCATACCGAGGCCACCTGCATTCGGCGTGTGTGAATCAGTACCGATCATCATACCTCCGGGGAAGGCATAGTTCTCAAGCACCACCTGGTGAATGATCCCTGCTCCCGGTTTCCAGAAGCCGATACCGTATTTATTGGAAATAGAAGCCAGGAAATCATACACTTCTTTGTTCACTTCGTTTGCAGTAGCGAGGTCAGCCACCGCGCCTGTTTTTGCCTGGATCAGGTGATCACAGTGTACGGTGGAGGGAACAGCCACCTTATCACGCCCGCAGGTCATAAATTGCAGCAATGCCATCTGGGCAGTTGCATCCTGCATTGCCACGCGATCGGGGGCAAAGTCGACATAGTGTTTGCCACGCGTATAAGGAGTTGGCGGTAAAGCGCCGTGTAAATGTGCATATAAGATTTTTTCCGTAAGGGTCAGAGGCTTGCCGATAGTCTGACGGGCTGCAGCGATCTTACCCGGCATTTCAGCATAGATTTTCTTGATTAGATCGAGATCAAATACCATGTGGATACAATTTGAGTTTAGATATTGGGTCATCGCATTGTCGGGCCATTGAGAGACCAGCGACAGAAAGAAAAAATGACGCGACGGTGACGACGACTTGAAAGTGTTGCGAATTTACGGATAAATCGGGGGTTTCTGAGCTGAAACTAAAGAAAGGGGGGATGAGAGAGACGGCGATGGACGAGAGAGATAACGGATGCTGGATAGTTGCGGCAGGACGCGGTTTTTTGGGCCTAAGGTTCCCGCAGTATAAGACATTGGTCAAAGTAGAACAAGGTAGCTAACTGTCTTGTCTGTCGACCTGCGTAAGGCCCCCTCTAAATCTCCCCCGAAGGGCTACCGTGTACCCATAAGTATTTGAGTGGCGTAAAGGA
>JBEVKW010000361.1:0-3853 GCA_040509495.1 Chitinophagaceae bacterium
TAAATATTATCTGCTGCATGTACCTGTTTCTGTGTATGTTTCACTTCACCAGATGCTTTAATATCTACCTGCTTTGCTGCCTGGTTAAAGATCAGCGCGTATATAGCGATAATTAATAGTACAACTTTCATAATAACAGTTGGAACGATAGGAATAAAGACGGATAAACATATCGCAAAAGATATGCCCCTTTGAAGAAGGGGCATATTATCAAAACAAAAAGATATTGCTGATCATACAGGAAATCATTCCTGATCCTGGAAATTCTTGATCTTATTATACAGTGTTTTCCTATCAATATTGAGCATTTCTGCTGCTTTCTTTTTATTGAAGTTCACTTGCTGAAGCACTGCCATGATCGTTTCATATTCCGCACGGCTGGCGGCATCTTTCAGATCCAGTTCTTTCTTCGGACCCGGAACTGAGATAGGTGAAGTAGTAGCAACTGGTTTTTCAGGACCCGCTGCAGCTGCAAGTGAATTTGCATTTGTGATCTCCCATGGCAATGAGGCCGCAGAGATCTTTTCACCGGCAGGTGTCAATAGAACGGCCCTGCGTACAACGTTCCTGAATTCACGCAGGTTTCCGGGCCATGAATATTGCAGGAAGGTTTGCAAAACGCTATCCTCGATCCCTGCCACTTCTTTCCCCAGTTCAGAACTCGTCTTTTCAAGGAAGAATTCGGCAAATGCAAGTATATCGTCCTGCCTTTGTCTTAGCGGCGGCAGGTTGATCGAAAATTCATTAAAGCGGTGATAAAGATCTTCACGAAACTTTCCTTTCCGGTAAGCATCCTGGAGATTTTCATTTGATGCGACAATGATCCGGACGTCTACGTTCATTTCTTTGTTGCCACCAACACGTTTGAATTTTCTTTCCTGTATCACCCTCAGCAAAGTCGCCTGTACATCCAGTGAAAGATTTCCGACCTCATCAAGAAACAGCGTACCGCCGTCAGCCAGTTCGAAATGACCTTCTTTGTCCTGCAACGCACCTGTGAATGCACCTTTAACGTGCCCAAACAGTTCACTGCCAGCGAGTTCTTTAGACAGTGTGCCACAGTCCATGGCCACAAACGGCTTACCGTTCCTGTTGCTTCGGTCATGTATCGTTTTTGCGATCACTTCCTTACCAGTTCCGCTTTCGCCGTATAATATGATGCTGTAATTTGTTCCTGCAACGATATTGATCTGATCATAAAGCGCTTTGGTCGCGGACGCCTTTCCGATCATGAATTCGCCATCGGCGCCGCTGGGTTTTACCGGCTTAATCTTATTACCCGGCACTGCACTGTCAACCGGGCCAGCCGCCACGGGAGCGGCAGATTGAATCGCCTTGTTGACGACATTCAATACTTCGTCGGGTATCAATGGTTTAACGATATAGTCATAAGCCCCCATTTTTATCACCTCCACCGCTGTCTTGATATCAGAGTAGCCAGTAATCATCAAAACCTTTACGGATGGATTTTCCTTACGTAGTGACGTGAGCACATTTATGCCTTCCATATCGCCAAGGCGATAGTCGCATATAACAAGATCAAATTTTCCCTCAGTAAACTTTGTAATTCCCTTGTTCCCGGAATATGCCATTTCTACTTCATAGCCATTCTTGGTGAGAAACCTGCCCAGCAGGGTACATAAATCCATATCATCGTCAATAATGAGGATTTTTTTGCTCATAACACGCAGATTGTTTAATAGATGAAATTAACGCTTTTCTTTTGAGTAACGCTGTCTTATAAGCGCAAAATCATGCCGGACTTAGAAATTTTGCTATCCGGGAATACCCTTAATTCGTTTGGCAAAAAAATTGTTTCATTGTTGCCGTGAATACGAAAAGTGCAATACACAACACCCTCTCACCCGTTGTAATGGTTGAAGAAAAAAGCAAGCCACAAGCCCTCATCATAGATGATGAAGTAGATATCTGTTATTTGCTTAAGGGCATTCTGCGCTATAAAAATATTCAGTCAGAATATGTGACGAGCCTCACCGCTGCTAAAAACAAGGTGATAGAGCCGGAACCGGGCGTTATATTCCTGGACAACTATCTTAAAGACGGCTTTGGCATTGAGAATATCAGTTATTTCAAGGATAAGTATCCCAATTGTAAGCTGGTGATGATCACTGCGCACGATACAGCCAATGACCGTGAAAGAGCCTATGGAGCTGGAGCTGATTTTTTCATCGGAAAACCGTTCACAAGAGATATTATCCTGAAAACCATTGAAAAGATCGGGTTGATATCTTCAGAAAACGGGGAAATTTTTCCCCGCTAGTCCATTTTTTCCGTTCTCGTACTCAGCGTAACAATGAAGGTTGATCCCATTCCCTGTTCACTTCTAACATTTATGCTTCCTTTATGATTCAGGATGATATTCTGGGTATTGGTTAAACCCAGGCCATTTCCTTTTGGCTTTCCTGTGAAGTAGGGTTCAAACAACTTCTGCAGGGTATCATCGTCCATCCCCATACCATTATCAGAGATCTCGATCACACAGCGATCTGCCACTTTTCGGGTAGATATATTCAACACCCCACGGTCCTGCGGCATGGCTTCGATCGCATTAACGATGATATTTAAAAAGGCAAGCTTCATTTTTTCGCGGTCCATGAGGATCTTACCAATACTATTTCCGTAACTTTTCGTCACTTTGATCTTATTCAATTCGATCCTGTCGTTCGCCAGTTCGAGCGTTTCATCGAGAAGCTGATTGATATCTCCCGACGCATACTCCAGTTGCGCAAATCTTGTGGAGTTCAGAAGGTCCGATACAAGCTGGTTGATACGGACAACGTTCCGGCTGATCATATCCAGCAATAATTCTGATTCCGGGTTATTGGATGCAAAGTCTTTCAGCTGCTCTGATGCAAGGGAGATGTTGGTCAGTGGATTTCTGACTTCATGCGCAATGGTACGCGCGATACGTCCTGTTGATGTAAACTTCTCGACGCTTTTCAGCACTTCCAGTTCTTCATTCACCTGCTTCAATTCCTTCACCCTTTCTTCAAGCTCCAGGCTATATCGTTTTGCTTTATTGTCGGAAGCCTCTTTTTCTTTGCTGCCTCTGTTATAGATGAACAAAGAATAAAAAATCGTGACAAGCACGACAACCAAAGAGCTGATGGAGATGATCTCCGTGCCGGCAAAAAAGTTCTGAAGTCTTTCGTTGCGCTCGCTGCGCAGCACCTGTTCCTCGCTTTTGATCTTTGAAATAAGTGAACGTATACTGTCTACATTCAATCTTGCAGATTCCCGTGTAGCTAACAGCGATTCTGAAACGACCATTCCATTGTTCCGGAAAACGGTGATCACTTTATCCAAATGATCCATTCTGCGAATGATCAGGCGTTGAAGTGTATCAAGCTCTTCTTTATAAGACTTATTATCGGAGGTGAGATTTTTAAGCTGGCCAAAAAGGGGAATGACGTTTTTTGCCCCATTGATATATGGTGAAAGGAAACGTTCATCTTTCGTCAGGAAAAAACCCCTGACGCCTGTTTCGGCATCTATGATTTCTGCCTTTAACGTTTCAAGATTGGTAATTACAAGATGAGAGTGTGTAACCTGCCTGGTCTCGCTTTTCTGTTTGTATATCGTAAAAAATACAAGAAAATAAGAAGTCAGCAATAACACAAAAGCGATGAAATAACCCCAACGGATCGTTCCTTTAGATAGCGGCATATGACTGGTTAATCTGTCTAATCGATAAAGCATTACTAAAATACTAAATATTATAACAGATTTCTTCCGGTTTCACGAATGAAAAGTACGATCATGCTGGTTTGGTCTTTGGTTCAATAAGCGTTTTAGGAGTAAGGATGATCGCCTGCATGCAAACTATCGCTGC
>JBEVKW010000362.1:0-49858 GCA_040509495.1 Chitinophagaceae bacterium
GGAGGGGAAGATCAATGCTACCGAACATCCGGTCGAAGAAGATTATCCTTATAACTTCGGGAACGGTCTTCATCTCCGATTTAAAGTAATGGCATTCGGTTATCTGAAACCGGGTGCTGCCAAAAAAATGGACCTGCAGTTTGCCAATGATGACAATAAAGACATGCAGGTTAAATTTGTTCCCAGAACCAAAGATCCGGGGCTTCACTTTACAAGTCCGGGAAAAATTGCTGCCAAACAAAAAGGAATTGTTTCATTTGCATACAATATGCCGTACCTCCAGCAGAATGATATAACTATTCTCCTGGACGTTTTTGTAAATGATAAAAAATTAGCCGATCCGCTTGAAATTCGCATTTTGAATGAAAGCAAACCGGCTTTAGGAAAGTGAAACCACCATGACGAATTTTACCACCCGCATTGTGACAGGCTTATTATGCCTGCTCTCTTTTTTCTCCAACGCGCAATCCCATCAATTCGCCTTCGCCGATGATGTCTTTCTGCTCGATGGAAAGCCATTCCGGATGATCTCCGGCGAAATGCATTATACCCGTATCCCGCGCGACGCGTGGAAACACCGCATGAAGATGGCAAAAGCAATGGGGCTTAATACTATTGGTACTTATGTATTCTGGAATGCACATGAGCCGGTAAAAGGCAGGTATGATTTTTCCGGAAACAATGATATTGCCGCTTTCATCAGTGCTGCCAAAGAAGAAGGCCTTTATGTTATTCTCCGGCCAAGTCCTTACGTATGCGCTGAATGGGAATTCGGCGGCTATCCCTGGTGGCTGCTGAAGGACAGTACTGTTAAGGTGCGCAGCAAAGACGAGCGGTTCATTTCGGCCTATACTAACTATATCAATGAACTTGCAAAACAACTCACGCCCTTGCTGGTAACTCACGGCGGGAATGTACTGATGGTCCAGATAGAAAATGAATACGGTTCCTATAGCGACGATAAGTCTTATATGGACCTGAACAGGCAGTTGTTCCGTAATGCGGGATTCGATTGCACCTTATTTACCTGTGACGGAGCAGATATGATCGCGAAAGGATATCTTCCCGGTTATCTGCCCGCAGTGAATGGGCTGGAGGATACGGCAGGGATCAAGAAAGTAATGAAAGAATTTCATGGAGGTAAAGGGCCGTATTACCTCGCTGAATGGTACCCCGGCTGGTTTGACCAGTGGGGTAAGAATCATAACACGACTTCAGCTGAAAAGAATGCTGCCATGCTGGATGATATTCTCACGGCCGGCATCTCCGTAAACATGTACATGTTTCATGGCGGCACTACCCGCGTCTTTATGAATGGCGCAAACATGAACGTGAACGATCCTTATGCGCCGCAAACAACCAGTTATGACTATGACGCTCCGCTGGATGAAGCAGGAAATCCTTCACAGAAATTCCACCTGTTCCGAAAAGTGATCAGCAAACATCTTGGTGCAGGAGTTACATTGCCCGCGATTCCCGAAAATAAAAAAGCTGTTCAGATGCAGGATATCCAACTCACCGGTTATGCAAGCCTGTTCAATCAGCTTGACAAGCCGGTTGTTTCAGCAAAACCGATGTCCTTCGAAGATCTCGATCAGGCTTATGGATATGTGTTATACCGCACCACGTTGAGGGCAACTGCTAAGGCTGTATTGAAGGTCGACGGACTTCGCGATTATGCGATCGTCTATCTAAACGGAAAACAGGTTGGTGTGCTTGACAGGAGATTGAACCAGGATTCCCTGACGCTTTCAGCCATTCCTGCGAACGCCGTGCTGGATATTTTCGTGGAGAATAACGGTCGCATCAACTACGGACCCTATCTTACTGATAACCGGAAAGGCATTCTGGGAGAGGTAACACTTGATCAGCAAGCGCTGTCAGGCTGGAAGAATTACAAGATCCCGATGACTACTCCAGAGAAGTTTCGTTTTGGAACAAAGCCGCAGGCTGTTCCAGCTACGCCGTCTTTGTTCAAAGGAACGTTTACGCTGGATGAAGTAGCTGATACATATTTTGACCTGGGGAGCTTTGGTAAAGGCGTTGTATTCCTGAATGGCCATCATCTCGGGAAGTACTGGCATATCGGTCCGCAGCAAACGATCTATGTGCCGGCAGAATGGTTGAAGAAAGGAAAGAATGAAGTGATCGTTTTCGACGAATTGACAACTGACCATACGGTATTGTCCAGTTCAGCAAATCCAATTTTAACGAAAGCAGTTAATTCCGCCAAATGATCCGATTGCACTTTAAACAGCAACGAATTCTTGCAATCATAACTTTAGGATTGCTTTGCAGTGTCTGCGCTTATGCCCAGCAGAAAAAACTTCCGCTGATCCCTTATCCCCGGAAAGTTATCGCCGGCAGAGGTAGCTTTACATTTACGCCCCAGACAGTAGTAGCGGGAAACGATTTTTTTTCAAAGGAAAAAACGATGCTCGCGGATCTTTTCTCGAAAAGTTTTGGGAAGGCCTTACCGGTAAATAAAGATTATCCTGGCGCCATTCAGATGAATCTTGATCGCCGGATCACTGATCCCGAAGGCTATAAGTTAACTATAACAACGCAGCAGATCACACTGGAAGCGGCTGACAGGCCGGGAATGTTGATCGCTATTCAAACACTGAGGCAGCTATTGCCTGCCGGTATTGAGTCGGCGCAGGGCGGAAAAAACAAGATCCCCGTACAGGCAGTGGCAATCGAAGATCAACCTGCATTTTCGTGGAGGGGAACGCACCTCGATGTGTCAAGACATTTCTTTACGCTGGATTATCTCAAACGTCATATCGATCTGATGGCCTTGTATAAATTCAACAAGTTCCATTTACATCTTACAGACGACCAGGGATGGCGCGTCGAGATCAAAAAATATCCAAAGCTGACAGAGGAAGGAGCGTGGCGGACCTTGAACAACCAGGACTCGATCGTAATGAATCGTTCGAAAGAGAATCCTGACTTTATTATCGATCCAAGGTTCTTTAAGCAAAAAGACGGCCGTGAAGTATATGGAGGTTTCTATACACAACAGGAACTGAAAGACCTGGTGGCATATGCTGCAGCCCGGAACATAGAGATCATTCCGGAGATCGATATGCCGGGGCACATGATGGCTGCGATCAACTCCTATATGTTCCTCAGCTGTGACAGCACCAGCACATTTGGTAAATTCTTCTCCACGCCGATCTGCCCCTGTAATCCGGCAACGCTGGATTTTGCCAAAGATATTTTTACCGAGATCATGGAGATCTTTCCTTCCACCTATATCCATATAGGTGGTGATGAAGTAGAACGTTCGCATTGGGAAAGATCACCTGCGTGCCAGGATATGATGAAGCGTGAAGGCATGAAAACATCAGCGGAACTGCAAGCCTGGTTCATTAATTCCATGGAGAAGTTCTTTAAGGATAAAGGACGCAAGCTGATCGGTTGGGATGAGATCCTCGATGGTGGGATCAGTTCTTCCGCGGCGATCATGTACTGGAGGACCTGGGCCGGAAATGCTCCCAATGAAGCAATAAAGAATGGGAATGTGGTGATCATGTCGCCGGATAATCCTTTTTACTTCAGCGAGCAACCTGATAAGAATTCCTTGCCCGCAACGTACAATTATTCATTGATCCCGGCGTCGATAGCGGCGAAAGATAGAAAGATGATCGTCGGCGGACAGGCGAATGTGTGGTCTGAATACGTGGCAACCGAGCAGCGGGCGGATTATCTGTACATGCCGAGAATGACAGCCCTTGCAGAAAACCTCTGGGGTTCTGCGAAGAACTATGCTTCTTACCTCGACCGATTGAACGTTCATTTTGATCGTTTGGATACAATGAAAGTGGCGTATCGCATGCCTGATCTGCCACTGTTGTATAACTATGCTTTTACAGATTCGATGCTGGTGGATGTTCGTTCGTCCATGAGCAATGCTCAGCTCCGTTATACAACTGATGGTTCCGCGCCTGTTCAATCTTCACCTGTATTGAACAAACTGGTGTTGCGAACATCGCAGAGGTTACGTATGGCGGCATTTAAGCCAGATGGCCGCCGCGGTGATATTTTTGATGTTGCTTATAATAAGCAATCACTTGCCACACCAGCGCCCGATCCTGCCAAACCTGGTAAAGGGTTGCTGGTGGAGTGGTATAAACGATCCTTTGACAGTACGACGCTGATCACCGGCAAACCTGATCGTGAGTTTTCAACGGCTGGTGTTGTTGTTCCCAAAGATGCTGAAACAGCCTCGTTCACGATGCGTTACCGCGGTTATATACAAGTTCCCTCTTCCGGCATATACACGTTCTATCTTACCAGTGATGATGCTGCTGTGCTGAAGATCGCAGATCGTGAAGTGGTAAATAATGATGGGATGCATGCGCCGAAAGAAAAGAACGGGCAGGTAGCACTTAAAAAGGGCTTACAATCATTTTCTCTCGATTTTATCGAAGGAGGAGGCGGGTATACACTCAAACTGTTATACAGTAAAGATGGAAGTGCTCCCAAAGAAATTCCTGCCGCCTGGTTCTTACACCCTAATAATAAATAAACCCGATATGGCCCGGTTTATCTTTTCGATACTGGTTGTGATCTTTTGTATCTCCTGTTCAACAACGCCACCACCACCCGCGCCGTTTGGTGCATTGCCGACTGAAGCGCAACTACGATGGCAGGAAATGGAAATGTACTGCATCATTCACTTTGGTGTGGATACATACACAGATAAGGAGTGGGGTTATGGTGATGAATCTCCGGAATTATTAAATCCATCCGCGTTCAGTGCTGAGCAGATCGTTGGTGCGGCGAAAGCCGGAGGATTCAAAGGCGTGATCGTTGTTGCAAAACATCATGACGGTTTATGCTTGTGGCCAACAAAGACGACCAAACATAATATTTCAGCGACTCTATGGAAAGAGGGTAAAGGTGATATGGTCAAAGAATTTCAACTCGCCTGTGAAAAGCTGGATATGAAACTTGGATTGTATTGTTCTCCGTGGGACAGGAACAGTCCGGAATATGGCACGCCCGCGTATGTAGCGCTTTACCGCGAGCAATTACGCGAGCTGTATGCTAATTACGGTCCCATATTCACCTCCTGGCATGATGGCGCCAATGGCGGTGACGGTTATTACGGCGGCGCCAGGGAAACAAGAAATATCGATCGTACTTCTTATTATGGTTGGGATTCGACATTCAGGATCACCCGGGCCATGCAGCCATCTGCCGTCATCTTTGGTGATATCGGTCCTGATGTGCGCTGGGTGGGCAATGAAGAAGGGTTTGCCGGGGAAACATCCTGGTCTACTTATACGCCCGAGGCCCGCGAAGAAGGCAAGGAGCCGGCTAATGGCTTTTCAAAATACTGGCTTGCTACGGAAGGAACGCAAAATGGTAAATACTGGATGCCTGCGGAATGCGACGTGCCATTAAGACCAGGTTGGTTCTATCATGCTTCCCAGGACGAACAGGTCAAGTCGCCCGCTGTTCTGCTCGATCTGTATTACAAAAGCGTCGGGCGAAATGCAGCGCTTGATCTCGGTCTGTCTCCGGATAAGCGCGGCATCCTCCACGAGAATGATGTGAAGGTATTGCAACAGTTTGGCGCGTTGCTGAAAGAAACATTTGCCGTTAACCTCGCGGCAAATGCAAAATTTTCCGCAAGCAATATGCGCGGTAACAGTAAGGCCTTCGGCCCGTCCTTGCTTGTTGATAATGACCGATACAGTTATTGGGCAACTGATGATAGTGTCACCACAGCTGAATTAATCATCGATCTTCCAGACACAGCGCAATTCAACGTGATCCGCCTGCGCGAAAATATAAAGCTTGGTCAGCGTATCACTTCTTTCGCCATTGATCAGTCGGTCCAGGGCCAGTGGAAAGAGATCGCTGGCGGTACAACAATTGGAGGAAACAGGCTGCTGCGTTTGTCACAACCTGTCAGAGCAGAAAAACTTCGCCTGCGGATCACTGGTTCAATGGCTTCCATCACACTAAGCGATTTTGGTCTTTTTAATGAGGTACTGAATTTGTCTGCACCGGAGATATCGGGCAACAAAGAAGGATACATTACAATCAATACTGCGGCGACAGGTAAGGCTATTTATTATACAACTGATGGAACTGAGCCAACATCTCAATCGTCGCTTTATCAAAATCCATTCTATTTACCGGATGGCGGAATGGTCAAAGCAAAGAGTATTGCAACAGACGGGATGATGAGCTCAACAGGTGTAAAAGAGTTCGGGCTACCGTCCATCAACTGGGCTATCCTGAACACTGCAAATCAGCCGCAATCCTCTGAAGCGGTCGATCAGGATCCTTCTACATTGTTTGCTATTGAGATGAATGGTCAGACAGAAAGCAGTGTGATCATTGATATCAAAAAAGAACAACCGATCAGCGCTATAACATATTTACCCCGCCAGGATAGAAAGAAGGATGGAATAATTGATCAATATAAATTGTCCGTAAGTTCAGATGGGAAAAAATGGCAGCAGGTTACGCAGGGAGAATTTGCCAATATCGCTGCCAACCCGATTGAGCAGGTGATCCGTTTTTCATCACCCATGCGAACACGCTTTATCAAATTCGAGCCGCTTCGCGTTACCACCGGATCACAGGCGGTAATAGCGGAACTGGGGGTGAGGGGAAGGGGAAGGAAGAGCGGATGAGTTTAAAGTTTAAAAGTTTAAGAGTTTAAGAGTTTAAAAGTTTGAGAGTTTCAGGGTTTAAGAGTCTAAAGATCTAATGGTGATCGTTCCTTCTTAAAACATTAAACTTTTAAACTCTTAAACTCTTAAACTCTTAACCTTTTAAACTTCTCTACCCTCACATTTTGAGTTTCCCTTCAATAGAATCATCGAGGGTTTTTCCCATAACGGCACCGGCGATTTGTTTGGCAAATGCAACCAGTTGTCCATGCTTGGTGTCCCAGTAATATCCATCCCGCGGTACAAATTCGATAACGGTAATACGGGGGTCATCTTTGCCTTCTGTGAACCAGGTTTTGAGGATCGGGTTCCATAGTTCGTCGATCTTTTCTTTATCCTGACTGATTGTTGCTACACCGTAGAGGGTCAGGAAATCTGAATGTTTGCTTCCCTGGAAGAATAATTGTACGGAAGGGTCCTGATCGATGTCAGCATTTTTATGACTGTCGCTTGCGCTCAGGAACCAGCAGTGTCCATGATCATCTACTTTTTGTACAGCCATTGGACGTGTAGTGATCATATCCTTTGAGGAGATCTTTGTGCAGAAAAAACAACTACCCGCATTTTCAACCATGTCTTTTACTTTTTGCCAGGCTTCAGTTGCCTGAAGATCTTCCCTGTTCTTCTCTTCTTGTTGTTTGTTGATGCTATCCATTTGTTTTTCATGTGTAGAGCAGAATATATGCCATGAAACAATGTGGTTTACAGGAAGAAAATCAGCGGGTTTGTTTAACAATTAACTGTTCCTGCATAAAATGAGTGAACAGAAATCCGGCTGTGCATATTTTGAAATGATGAAACAGGACTCATGTTACCGTTATTCCACTGAATATGGAATTGTGGGTTCTCGGGATGACCGGGGAAATCCTGAAAATTTAATGAGTTGGCAGGTTGATCTTTATCAATCTTGTCTAGCGTGACCGTTAGTGACTCTCCCAAACGACATGTGTTCCTGATCACTAAGGAAAGAGCCCGGTTGATTGGGCTCTTTCCTTGAGGGTATTTTGAGGCAAGGTATCAGTCGAGCGAAATCGTTCTGCTACCATCGTCATTGCGGAAGGTTATCCTTCCAGTGGTGTTCTTCAAATACTTTTCTTTGTATTTTTTGTAAACGGCGTCGGGTTGCTTTACATCATTGATCAGTAATTCATTGTTGTCAAAAACAACCGAGCGCAGTTCTTTGCGGCTGGGAATAAGTTTGTCGGTCACCAGTTCATCGATCATCGTATCAAATTTTCTTCGTTCTTCTGCGGCAGCAGCGCGATGAACTTCAGCTTCGGCACGATGTTTCTCCGCTTCATTCCGATGCACTTCCGCTTCGGCACGGTGCCTGTCCGCAACGGCGCGCTGTGCCTGTGCTTCTTCGCGTTGCCGTTCGGCATGTGTACGATGTTGTTCTGCCTGTCTGCGCTGTGTCTCTGCCTCCTGCCGTTGAACGGCTGCGCGGTTACGGTCCTTTTCTGCAGCCTCCCTCGCTGCGGAAGCCTCCTTGCGATGCACTTCAGCTTCGGCGCGGTGCTTTTCGGCTTCTTCACGATGGATCGCAGCTTCGGCTCTTGCTTTCTCAGCCTTTGCGCGTTCTTTCTCTATTCGCTCTTCGATCTTTTTGATGGTTGATTCGTACTTCGAAAAGTCTTCTTCACGGATCTTTTTTCCGTCTACATGCAGTTGTACTATTTTCTTGCCTTCCATTTCGATCTCAAACTTCTGACCGTCTTCTGTGGCATTGATCGTTGTTTTTCCATTATAGCTGTAAACACTCTGCACCTCAGTCTGTTTGTTTTGAGCGTGAACGTCTGTATTGTGCACTGTGAGAGCCAATGCAAGGGCTGCAATGATCAGGGATTGATGTTTCATTTTTTTTGTTTTTGTTAGATGATAGGCAAAACGATCCCGGTACGCTTTCGTGCGTGTCCTGCCTTTGCTATACTGCCGGGCATACCTTTTCCAGCAGGCGTAGCGGGTGCGCATCCCGTATCCTTCCGGTCAGGTCATTATTTAAGGTGATTAAATGCTAGTGTGTACGCTGGGTATTGGATGAGTATCTGGATTCTGCAAGGTGACGATTCTCTTCACTGCGTTTCCGCATTTGTTCAGCTTCTCTTCGATGAACATCTGCTTCAGCACGTTTGATCTCAGCTTCCCTGCGGGCCATCTCTGCTATTTTTCTTTCCTCATCTGCCTGCTTGCGGAACGCGGCAGCTTCTGCACGATGCTTTTCCGCGATCTGTCTGTTGATGGCAGCCAGTTCACGCTGATGTTCGGCGTCCTGACGGGCGATATCCGAAAGGCGTCTCTGTTCTGCGGCAGTGACACTATGATCGATCGCCTGCACTTCCTCCTTAACCGGTTCCGCTTCGGCGACCTCCCTGTGCTGTTCCTGAACGGCTTTTATTTCATCGGCGACAAATGCTGCAATTCTTTCCTGTGGTGCTCTTTCTTTTGTGCCTTTTGTTTTTACAGTAAAAGCCGGACGTTTTATTGTTACTGTTTTTGCATCCTGTTGTGACTGTTCCTTATTCGGTAACGCGATCTGCTGAGGCACTTTCGCCTCCTCCAGGCTTTCTTCCAATACACGGTTTTCCTGTTGTCCTTTTGAGATAAGCAGCAGGCTTAGCAACGAGATATTCACAGCGAAAAAAACAAGTTCAAATATGGTGAGTGTTGTATTTTTTCTGTAAACGATGCGGGTCATGCGTTGAAGCAGAATATTCTTTCTTCCGGCAAATCCGATCACGTACGACTGGGGATTCATCGAATACTTTTTAAAGCTGATCAGTGCTTCTGCAAATTGCAACCTGTTTTCAGTGTGGGCGATCGCGATATCATCACAGCAATTCTCGCGTTCGATCCGCATCAGCGCTGATACCCATAGTAAACCCGGGTTAAAGAACAACAGGCATTCGGCAATACGCTGGATAAAATTTACCAGATAATCATGCCGGCGTATATGCGCAAGTTCATGCAGCAGTACAGCTTCTATTTCTGCTTCACTCATATTGTTGAGAATTCCAATTGGCATCAGGATCACCGGTTTGAGATGGCCCAGCACCATCGGCACGTTGATCATACCTGATTCAATCAGCGACACCGCTCTTTTAACACCGATCTGGGCGGCGAGCGAACGCATCCTGGATTTCCATTCATCGACGGGAGAGTAGATGCGCTGTGAACGCAATCGGGAGATATACAACAGATCGAGCATCATCTTTCCCGACTTCACTAATACGATCGCAAGCCAGGCAAGAACGATCCATGATGAATGATCACGCAGCAATTGTGAAAGAACACCCGACAGATCTTTGAACCATGCCTGTTGCAGTAGCGCGTTCATTGCTGAAGAACCAGAACCGTTGCGAACCAGATCCTGGCCGGCGGCCACGGCATTCCATTCCTGGAAAAAGGTAAAAGCCACCACCACAACGAATGTAAAGAATGATGCAGTCAGCAACCTGTATCGCAAGGCTGACGACGTTCTTGCGGTGATCAGCATGATGCATCCTGCAATGATGGACAATACCAGCCCCTGCCAGAAAGAGTGGAGGAATGTCCGGCTTAACGCCTGAAGCAGTTGATCAGCAAAATTCATAGACAGGTTTTATCAGTTTATGTTACTTACTATCTTTCGGAAGTTTTTTCGCCAGCTCCTGCAGCAGGGCCAGCTCTTTATTGGATGTCTTTTCATTTTCCAGCAACGCCATCACGAGATTGCTGACTGATCCCTCGTACATCGAATCCAGGAATTTTCCGAGCATCGTGCCTTTGGTCTTATCCTGATCGAGCAACGGACTGTATATATGTTTCATGCTTGACTCGTCCCTTGAAAGCATTCCTTTTTCTGTCATCACCTGCATTAGCTTCAGCGTGGAGGTATACTGAACCGACTCTTTCTGCGTATTAAGCAGATCATGCACAAACCTCACTGTAGATGGCCCGTGTTTCCAAAGTGTTTGAAGAACATCCATTTCGGCTTTTGTGGGAACAGGGTCGTTTACTGGCTTTTTTGCTGTCATGCTGTGAAGGTACGATAAAAAACGTACGTTCAAAATATAAGTTTGGCTTTTTGAAAATTTTAAGATTTTTTGGGTCTGGGCCCGCCCTGGAGTTGCAAAGGGCAGCCCGCAAATTTTCTTTCATCAGGCTACTAACAGATCATATTCTGCACTGCCATATACAACCCCGCATCATCGTAGGTACTTATACCCATCATTATTAGTATCCATTCCTATTGCCTGCCCCTGCGATACTTCGCAAGTTTGTAGCATGAAAAAGATAACCACTGCACTTGTTGCAAGCATATTTGCCCTGACGATCCAGGCTCAGCAATTCGTCGCTTTTAAAGATGCTTCTGGAAAATATGGCGTAAAAGATAACAATGGGAAGATCGTTGTCAAACCTCAATTCGATTTTATCGATGAATTCTTCGAAGGCCTTGCCGCGGTAAGGATCGCTGACAAATACGGCTTCATTGATGTTACCGGTAAGACCGTTGTACAGATCAAATACGACCTGGTGGGGGAATTTGTAAATGGCTACGCCGGTATAAATAAAGGGGGCGTATTTGACGAATTCGCAGATTTTGAAGGTGGTAAATGGGGGCTGATCGACCGCCAGGGGAAAGAAGTGATACCTGCCATTTATGATATGGTTGGAAATTATATCAATGGCGCCGTAAGAGTAAATAAAGGCGGTTCGTTTGACGCATCTGCAGATGCATTTACCGGCGGCAAATGGGGCGTAGTGACGATTACGGGCAAACAGCTCATTCCCTTTCAATATGATCAGCTAGAAAACGAGTTCAGGGGTGTATACATAGCACAGAAGAATGGAAAATTTGGTATGCTGAATAAAGCAGGAAAGCCTCTTACTTCATTCGACTATGATGATATGTTCATCCTGGACAATGGTTTGGTAAAGGTGAATATCGGCGGGCAGTATGATGATCTGTTTGATGTGGTCTACGGCGGTAAATGGGGATTTCTTGATCTTACAGGAAAGGTCGTTGCACCGGTGAAATATGATGATGCAGGCTTTTTTCATGACGGTCTTGCCAAAATCAATATCGGCGCGGTGATGATAAAGGGAGATAGCAAGTCCGGTGGGTATATGAACGGTGGCAAATGGGGCTATATCGACGAAAGAGGAACGCTCGTGCTTCCTGTTCTCTATGAAGAAGCAGGTGATTTCAAAGAAGGCAAAGCGAGCGTCAGGCTCGGTGGCAAAACAATCTTTATCAATAAGACCGGTAAACAGATCAATCCCTGAATGTTCAACAATCAATCATGAAACAACTTTTTTTGATAATCCTCTTTACGGTGTGCTATGCCAGTGCTCATGCTCAGGTCAGTGTAACAGCTGGAATGAATCTTTCAAAATACAGTTATCCTGCTGATCCCGCTGAGCTGAGTTCCCGTAAAGCCATTGCTGCGTTCAATGCAGGCGTAAAATACCGGAAGCCATTGTCGGAGAAGATCTCTTTGCAACCGGAGTTCGGGTTTACACAAAAGGGAGCGCAAAAGTATCCGGCCTATCCGATCGGCTATACCGGACCGATGAAATATGTGAACAGGTTGAACTACCTGCAACTCGCCTTTCCGGTTGTGGCAAGCTTCACTTTGTCGGACATGGATGAGGAAGGCGATCCGAAATTTGAGATAGGAGCAGGCCCTTATCTGGCCGGTTTGACAAAAGCAGCCGTAACGATCGTAGAGTTTGATGACAGTAAAACGACCAGCCGGTATTCCATAGGAAGTTCCAGCGCTGCTGCATTCAGGAGGATGGATTATGGACTGCGTGTGGCGACTGGCTTCAGACTGCCCAGGTCTGTTGGCATTCATCTTCAGTATGAGATCGGGCTCCGGAACATTGAACCCAATCGCGCGTTCAAAACGATCAGGAACAGGAATTTCTCCCTGAATCTGTCCTGGATGTTTGGCCATGGCAAAGACTGATCCGGAGAGCCTTACTTAAAAATCATTGGACCATTAAACCTTCCTGACCTTCGCAGCCGCTTTCTCCGTGGAGATTAGGCATCATGATCAATAAAAAATATATTTGTCAGACAAGCCCATTCACCACCACCTATATGCGAATTGTAACGCTGTTCTCATTGCTGATGCTGCTGTGCTGCAAAGCCGGAGCGCAATCCATGGAAGATCTTCAACTTGAATTAAAAAATGCGCCAGACTCTGCACAGGCCGGAAAGATCATTTCGAGGATCGGCAATGCCTGGTTCCAGCAAGGCAATTTCGTGAAAGCATCGGAATGTTTCTTTCATTCATTGAGGATAGCCGAGAAGTACAATGACCCGCCGACCATAGCGACCAATATCAACAATCTCTCTGCTACATTTATGGAAACGGAGAATTATGCCGAAGCGGAAAAGTATGCATTGAAATCCATCAGCCTCTATGAAAAGACAACTGATCATAAGGGGCTCGCCAATTCATACAATTCGCTGGCAAATGTGTACTACATGCTGGAGAAAGATTCATTAAGCCTTAGCTTCTTTGAAAAATCACTAGTGCAGAGACGACTGGCGAAAGATACAGTGGGCTTGTTCAAAGGATATAAAAATCTCGGGTCAATACATTTCGAAATGGGAGACACGCTGGAGGGAATTAAATTCCTGAAAGAAAGCATCCAATTTATCTCAAACCCGTCAGACAGCCTGCTCTGGTTCAGTGCATACCTGAGCCTTGCACAGATGTATGGGCGAGTGCATGATTTTAAGAACGCCCGGTTTTATTTCGATAAGGCGGAGCTGTACAGGAAAACATCCCGCGATTTTTCAAAGCTGGAAGACTATTATTATTCGCTGTCTGAATACTACAGGGATATTGGCGATTTTAGATCTGCTCTCGCTACGCATGAGAAGTATGTTATTTACCGGGACAGTGTGGTGAACCAGGAAAAGAATGGTCAGCTGGCCGAGTTGAATATCCGGTATGAAACGGACAAGCAGCAGCAGATGATCCAGGAACAGGAATTTGAGATCGCACGGAAGAACTACTGGCTTACCGGCGGTGCGATCTTTCTTTTGCTGGCCGGTGGCGCGGCGTATTTGTTATACCGCAACGTTCAGTACCGGCGGGTAAAAAAATTGCAGGAAGAAGTGTTTCTGCAAAAAGAACTTGCAGCGGAGGCATTGTTTGAAGGAGAGCAGAATGAACGTATCCGCATCGCACGTGATCTTCATGATAGTATTGGGCAACAACTATCCGCTGTAAAGATGAAGCTGAATGCAATGCCGGCCGGGCAGGCTGTGGAGGATGCCGCAGGTTTTCTGGATGGTGCCATCAAAGAGGTCCGGCACATATCGCATAATCTTCTTCCCGAATCATTACAGTTTGGATGGGTATCAGCACTGGAAGAAATGTGTGAGAAGATGACGGTGAAAGGAGGGCCGCAGATCACGCTGTCAGTGGATGACTATTCAAGACAGTATATCTTCAGTAAGCAGCAGGAGTTATCTATTTACAGGATCATCCAGGAGATCATCAGCAATACCGTGAAACATGCAGAAGCCGCCAACATCTTTATATCCATCAGCGGAAGTGATAACAGTTTTTTTATCAATACCAGTGATGATGGAAAAGGAATGGATACATCCCTTGTTGCAAGATCATCCGGCATTGGCTGGAAAAATATTGCGGCCCGCGTAAATATGCTGCGTGGAAAGATGGATATATCGTCTCAGCAAATGAACGGAACAAAAATCAGCATCGCTATACCATTACAATGAGTACAATCAATATTTTAATAGCAGATGATCATCAGATAATGATAGATGGTATCAGGGATATGCTGGAAAAAGAACCGGCATACGTTGTAAAGGCTGAAGCCAATAATGGACAGGCGGCTTATGAACGCATCGCTGAAAACCCCGATCAGTATCACTTGTTGCTGACCGATATCAGCATGCCTTTGCTCAGCGGAACGGAGCTTTGCAAAATGGTCAAAGCTCAGTTTCCACATATACAGGTATTGATCCTGTCAATGTATGATAATCCGGCTGCAGTGAAAGAGGCGGTATTTGCAGAAGCAGATGGATATATCCTGAAGAACGCTGGCCGCGGCGAGTTGCTGAAGGCATTGCAGAAGCTGATGGCTGGCGGCACTTACTTTGCACAAGACATTGTTCCCATCATCTACCGGCAGTACAATAAGCAAAAACTCCAGGATGAGCAATTGAGCCAGCTAAGTTCCCGGGAGAAGGAGATACTTGGACTGATTGTAAAAGAATTCACCAGCGAAGAGATCGCTGATAAACTTTGTATCAGCAAAAAGACCGTCGATAATCACCGCGCCAACATTCTGGAAAAGGCAAACTGCAGGAGTACCGTGGGGCTGGTGAAATTTGCCATCAAAGCAGGCCTGGATTCCTAGCTTTTCATGATCGGCCGGGGTGATGGCCTGCGTTGTCCGGCCAACGGGTTGAATTCAACGTCGTATCAACCTCACACCCTATAAGGATATTAAGCTCAAGCCGAGGCGTCGCATCAACCGTTTTTTGCCTGCACAGGCTTAGCACATTTGTGTTTTTAATGCGGCATTTTCTTCCGCAATCCGCTGTGGGAGTGCTTTTCCCTGTAATTTAATGAGACCAACGATTTGCTTCACTCCACCACCATCGAACCATGAAAGAAGTCTTTATCAAAAAGTACTGGGCACAGGGAAATACACTCTTTTATGTACATTTTCAGGATGGCAGAGCCGTCCGCCAGATCGAAGTAACACCTGCCCGGAAGATTTTTCTCTCTACGGCTCACCCACAGCAGGGCGACTGTACATTATACGACCATTTGCTGGATGACCTGCAGATCGAATTGCGTGATCTGATTTCAAAAACGATGTTTGAGTTGGTTTGGGACAAGCGTGGTTGACGAGTTTGCCTTCAGTTATCACCCTCTTACCCTGATCATCGATCCTGTACTTCGCTCAATACACGGGTGGCGGTGGCCATTGCAAGTGCTGCATCATCGAAGATCACGTCTTCATGTATAAGGAGCATCCCGAATGCTCGCATGGCCGATTCATCACCCAGGAATAGTTGTAGTTCCGATTCTTCTTCCTGCGTAAGATCACGCCGGAGATAGCCTGCAAAAAGGTAGGTTAACCAATAAAAAAAGAACAGCGTGGCTGTCCTTTACCGTGTTGCTTTTCATAGGTTAATCTGTTGAAATGCAGTTCGCTGCAACTGCATCTTCCAAACAGTAACAATTCGGAATGCGCAAAGCTCATGCCATGAAACCCTTACGGATAAAGGATTTCGGGAAACTCCGGAAAAACGGGGGAGATAATGCCGGTGAATTGGCCAGCCATGGCATATTGAACATCAATCCAGGTTAAGCAACTATTTCTCCTGATAGTGATCTGATCTCCATGAGCAATTCGTCCAGGTCGAACGGTTTTGCAATAAAACTGTCTGCCCCGGCAGTGAGTGCAACTTTTTTGCCGGTCTGGCTAGCTGAAATCGCAATCACGGGAAGATCTTTAAGATCGGCATCCCTGCGGATAGAACGGATCAACTGATCGCCTGAAAGGAAAGGCATCCAGAGATCAACCAGCACGATATCCGGCCTGTTGCCACGCAGCAGGTCCATCACTTTCAGGCTGTCAGCCTCGCAGATCGTATGGAAATGTGATTTGAAGGCGAGCTCCAAAACATCAAGAATATCCGGGTCATCGTCACAGATCAACAAAGTTTTTTTGTGCATGTAGATTTCGTTCAAGGTGAGTGTTGGCTTGTATATAAATAGGTTAACCAGGTCTTTTTGCAGCAAATAATCGACCAAACTTTTAAATAAGGGGTAAATGATCCATTGAATGACTTCATTTTGTATAATTTCCTTCCTTTCTGCCTTATGGTACAGCCGCCTCTTGACCGGGGACGGTGAATTGAGTATCGGATGCGTCATCTGGTGTAAGAAACACCAGGATCTGCCGTGAGAGGCTACGCGTTAGTAGCTGAGGATTTTTTTCCGCAGACCGGCAGGGTGAACAAAAAGTTGCTTCCTTTGCCGAGTTCACTTTCCGCCCAGATCTTTCCTCCATGCCGTTTAATGATCTCGGAGCAGAGGTAGAGGCCGATGCCGAAACCCGAGATATTGCGTGTCTCAAAATCATGCACGCGGTAAAACTTCTCGAAGATCCTGGGGAGGTCTTCTTCCCGGATGCCCACTCCCTCGTCGCGAATGCTGATCTGCACTTCGCCGCCTGTCGTGCTGCAGTAGATCTGCACCGGTTTGTTTTTCGCGGAGTATTTGACGGCATTGCTGATCAGGTTTTGTATCACCTGGGCGATCTTTTCATAATCGCCGATGACGCAGGCGGTTTCAAACGGATGAAAGATCAATTCGTGTGAACTGATCGTGGTGCCCGATTCCATTTCAATCTCTTTCATCAGCCCGCCAACATCAAACTCAACCAGCTCTACCTCGATCTTGGCAGATTCGAGCCGTGATAAATTAAGAAAGCTATTGATCATCCCTGTCATTTTGCGCACCTGCTTCTCTGTACGAAGCAGCATGGAATGTGTAAGGTCATCCTCGCTGGGCGAGATCCGTTTCTTCGATAATTGAATATAGGCCAGCGTAGACGTCAGCGGAGTTTTCAATTCATGGCTCACCATACTGATGAAATCATTTTTGCGCTGTTCGTCTTCCTTCATTTCTGTTATGTCAACGGCGGCGCCGATATGGCCTGCAAAAGAACCATCGGTATAACGACGGACAGACCCGTCGACCAATAGCCAGCGGTACTGACCGTCACTGGCCTGGAGACGGTAACTATCATGGAATGGCAGCTGTGTATTGATCGCATCCTGGTAGATGCTTAAATGCCTGTCGCGGTCTTCCGGGTGAAGAAGATCGGTCCAGTTGAAGTCTATCAGCTCCTGTTCGGATTTGCCGGTATACTTCAGCCAGGCCTGGTTAAAATAGATGATCTTCCCGGTTTCGTCTGACATTGCGATATAGATATTGGATCCCTCGGCCATATTCCGGAAGCGGGCTTCACTTTCAGCCAGGGTGATCTCGGCCTGCCGGATTTCAGTAATATCTCTTGTTGTGCCGGCCACGGCTTCAACTACACCCTCTTGGTTGATTACCGGCGTAAATATATAATCATAGACACGTCTGCCAAACTGTGCGTGAGGGAAGGATACTTCGCCGCGGATAGGTTTCTTGGTTTCCGCAACTTTGTCAATTTCTCTTTCATGCATTTCTGCGTGCCAGGGTTCGTATCCGTTTTCCAATAGTCCGCGACCGATGGCATTGTTCCAGGTTTTGCCCCACATCGTCAGCAGGGCCTCGTTGGCATAAGTGAATTTGTAATCGAGATCAAATACATAAATCAGATCCGGTGTGCTCGACGTGATGGTCTCATACAAACGTTTCTGCTGCTCAGCCAGTTCCTTTGCCACATTTAAGGCGATTTCTGTTTTTTTCCGCTCACTCACATCATTTGCCGCACCAAACCATTCAATGATATTGCCCTCGTTATTCAGGATCGGAACTGCCCTGGAGAAAGTCCAGCCAATACTTCCATCTGCTCTCTGCACCCGGTGCTCGAGTTTAAAAATGCTTTTCGTGCGGATCGCCTCACTGACGGCAGCACGAACCTTTTCAAGATCTTCCGAATAAATATATTTCTCCATCCAATCGCTGATGGGAGCACCTGTATCGGAAAGGAATTCGCCGCCCGTTAGCTGCCGCATTACACTCCAATCGGGACTCATGCGGTAAACCACATCGGAAGTTGCGTTCACCAGCGCGCGGAAGCGTTCTTCACTTTGGGTCAGTTTGTCGGTTGGCTGACCTTGTTGTTGTTCAATGCTCATATAATTTGATACAATACAAAATAATGTATTCCACCAAAATGTCTTACAAATAATATGCTAACCGTGGCAACCTGGCGAGGGATAATTGGTTGCTGTCCGCGAAGCTTTGCCTGTATAAAAATTTTCCGGCAGTGTGTAGGTGCACATAAGGAGGGAATCGCCGTGATCTGCCTGAAATAAGGCAGATGTTGAAACATCAAATCCTGGCAGATGCATTGGGTACGGCCTGTTGCACGTTCGGCGCCCTCTCAATAATCATACCGGAGGAAAGCTTCCCCGGAGCGAAAAGGTGGGGAGAAGTTGCCAACAATCGGAATGTCAGACCGAGTCCGTTTCCCGATACCGGATCACTCGGTCATGTGCAGGGGCAGGCTCGCCGATTCATTCATTGGTCCACCAGTATAATCGGCCTCACTGGCTGCCGCATTCTGCCGTGCATTAACAGATAAATGATCCTGTTCAGCGGATGCTGCAAGTTGGATCGCTGCTTGCCGCTGTCCGGATCCCGGATCCGCACAGGACCTGGCGCTTGTTGTACATCCGAAAAAAGATACGGAGGCGAAGATCACCACCGCCGCAGCCGTGTGCTGTCTGAAAGACTGGAGATGTTGAATGAAGCTCATGGAATCGGTTAATGGTTAATGATGATACAAAACTATACCTGCTTTTTCGCGTTTTCAAGTATTAGTGGCGGAACCGGGGCCAGAAAAAGATGAAGCGTCGGTTCATGGCGGGTAAAGCGTTTTTAGAGGCCCGCGGAGAGCCGATCCGCGGAACTAAAAACCGGAAGGGTAACCTTTTTGGAGGAGTTGAAATACGATCCGAAGCGATTTTATCACCAGGCTGTCGGAAGATCAGGTGGGTGATAGCCGGATTGGTTACCTGACAGGCGGTGTCAGCTGTTACAATGTTTCCACAGGTGTATTCCGGCATTATCCGTTGAAAGAACTGAAGGAAGAGACCAACAACCGCGCGACTGATCTTATTTCGCCCGACCCTATTTTTACCTTAACTTTTCCGCCTGTATCAGCCTGCCGTTTCAGAAGGAAAATTGAGAGATATGTTTTCAAAATACCCTGTTTTTTTAGTCAGCTTTTCTATGCTCCTGTTCTGCGGAGTAATACGCGGGCAGCAGAAATACAGCGTTCAATATTATTCCACGGAACATGGATTGTCTCACCAGGCAGTGACCTGTATGTTGAAAGACAAAGATGGTTTTATGTGGTTTGGCACCTGGGACGGGATAGACCGCTTTGATGGACAAAAATTCTTACCATTCAAATCTTCTCCTGCTGACAGGCTTCCGCTTGGTAATGGCCGGATCGACCAGATAGTGGAAGATCAGACCGGGCAGATCTGGCTGCTCGCTTACGATAATCAGATCTACCAGTTTGATAAACGCAAAAGGAAATTCGCTCTTCTTACACCTTCCATGCCGGAAGGTCAGAAAGGTAAAGTGGTTTTCACCCGCATACACGCAGCTGTCAATGGATGGGTCTGGTTACAGTCTGTTGAGCATGGCCTATTCTGTGTGTCGCAAAAAGAGATAAGTGTTGCAACTATTCACCGTTATCATACCAATGCAGAAAAGGGATTCAGGGTGCCGGCCGACAGTATCCGCTTCTTCCATACAGATCTGAAGAACAGGATCTGGGTTGGAGGAAAAGCAGGGCTGACCTGCCTTTCACCTGATTCTGCGGGTATTTACAAGGTTGACGACAGGGTACCTCCATCTTTTGCAACCGCTAACCTCGTTGCGGTCCAGGAAGATGAACATTGCCTCTATTTTGCATCGAAAGACGGTCGTTTACTCACCTATCATAAAGCAGCCAAGCATTTCACTTCAAGAAGACTGATCGATGGAGAGATCACTTCTTTACTCCGTTCGAAACAACAGGAACTGATCTATGCCGCCACACAGGATGGCAGGATCGTCCGCATTGATATTGCGAGCCAGGGGCAGACCGTCATTAAAAGCCATATGCCTCCGTTTTCACATTCTTTGTATGAAGATTCAAATGGCAGCTTATGGATAGAGCCGGAAGAGTCCGGTGCGATACGTTTTGATCCGCTTAGCAGACAATTTGATTTTTTTGCCGCGAAAGAACGGACCGCCACGAAATATATCGGCAATCGTTATCGTATACTCGAAGATAATTCAGGTACGCTTTGGGTCAACCTGAAAGGCGGCGGCTTTGGCTATTACAATAAAAGAAATGGAACGATAGAAAACAGGGTAAGTACGGTAGATACGAACATGTACAGGTTACCACAATTTGTATTGAATACCTATCTTGATAATGCCGGGGTGTTATGGATGACAACATACGAGCGTGAACTGATCAAGATCGTTTCGCACGGAAATGATTTTATACAACAGGGGTTGGTAGAACACAAGGCATCGCGGTGGGATAATGAGGTTCGCGGGATCTTTTATGATAACAAAGGCCGCCTTTGGACGGGCGTTAAGCATGGAAGTATCAGCGTTTACTCCGGTGAGCATGCACTCACTGATATTTTTGTCAATCCTGTCCCCGCAGAAATGAGTGGAGTATATTCGATCCTGCAGGATAGCCGCGGAAATATCTGGCTTGGTACGAAAGGAGCAGGATTGTATATGGCTACACCGGCAGACAGTGGGCATACAAGATATTTCCTGAAGAAGATCCCTGCGGATCGCGGCACGGAATCCACGCTGTCTTGCAAAGAGATCTATTCCCTGCTGGAAGATAAATGGGGAAGGGTTTGGATCAGTTCGTTTGATGAAGGGTTATTCCTGGCAGAATATACAGCAACGGGCTTAAAGTTCACGGCGGCGGCAAAGGTGATCAGCAACTATCCGAAAGATGGTTTTCGAAGGGTCAGGCATACCGCGTTCGATCACAAAGGCAATCTCTGGGCAGGAACGGCAAGTGGATTAATGGTGGTGGGTATTACGGGCAATAGTGTTGCGGCTTACCCGGTACGCACCTACAAAAGTGAAACAACAGTACCCAATAGTTTAGGCAATAATGATGTGCAATTCATCCTGCACGATTCTCAAAACAGGATGTGGCTCGGCACATCGGGAGGCGGGTTATATAATGCGTCCGGTTCAGATCCGCTGAAAGGCCTGGTATTTCGCGGTTATACCACACAGGAAGGAATGCCCAACGATTATGTATTAAGCATTGCAGAAGATGTACAGGGAAATCTCTGGCTGGCGACTGCCAATGGCATTGCGCGTTTCAATCCGGCCAACGGATCATTCCGGAATTATAATTCCAACGATGGTCTGTCCAGGGTCAGCTTTTCCGAAGCCTCGGTTTGTCAGAAACCGGATGGGCAGCTCATCTTTGGAAACACACGCGGATGGCTTTCCTTCTACCCGGGAAAGATGGATAGTAAACAGATGCGCGGCGAAATAGCACTGACGAATCTGCAGGTCAATAACAAAGACATCAAACCCGGCAATGATGACGGCGTTCTTGAAAAAGATATTAATTTTCTTGACAAACTCACATTGTCTTATGATCAGAATATCCTGAGTGTTGATTTTGCGTTTCTTGATTATCGCGCAGGCAATCATCAATCGTTGGACTATCGGCTGGTTGGCTTTGATTCCAGCTGGTATAAGGACAGGCAACTCCGCCGCGCCACATACACCAACCTGTCACCAGGAGAGTATAAATTTCAATTACGCGTACAGTCTGCGGACGGGTATTCGGATCCACCATTCAGGACGCTCACCATCACGATCCTTCCGCCGCCATGGAAGACCTGGTGGGCCTACCTGCTCTACGCGGTAGTGTTATGTGCCTTGTTTTTTATCATCCGCAAATATGCGCTGACGTTGATCCGTCTGCGGCATAAGATCGTAGTGGAACGTAAGCTCGCTGCATTAAAGCTGAATTTCTTTACCAGTCTGTCGCATGAATTACGTACCCCGCTGACATTGATCGTTAATCCGCTCGAGCAGCTGGCCAGAAAGGAGAACCTTTCTCCTGAAGGTGTGGGATATGTTGATGTGGCAAGAAAGAATGCAGACAGGATGGTCCGTTTTATCAACCAGTTACTTGATCTGCGGAAAACACAAAGTGATAGTGCTGTACTGAATTTGTCACGTATAGAGATCATTTCATTTGCAGCCCGTGTGTGCGATCACTTCAGTGATGCGGCCAGGTCAAAGAATATCACGCTTAAAGTTGCTGCCGAAGAAACAGAGATCCAGATATGGGGTGATGCTGAAAAACTGGAAGTGGTGATCTATAACCTTCTTGCCAATGCGCTAAAATTTACGCCTGACGGACGATGCATAAGCCTGTTCATCCAAAATGAAAATGACACGTTCTTGCTTGGGGTGAGTGACGAGGGGGCTGGTGTGCCGGCTGATAAATTAGAGAAGATCTTCGAGTTGTTTTATGAAGAGCCGCATAGCAACGCTGCGTTGAAGGGTACCGGGATCGGACTGGCACTTTGCCGCGAATTTGTGGAGCTGCATGCAGGAAAGATCTGGGCTGAGAACAATAGTGCGGGCGGATTAAGCGTGTGGATCCGGTTGAATAAAAGGATCCCGCATCAACCGGAAGAAGAACCGGCACGCGATGATGATGCATCGTACAAAAAACCGGTAACAGCCGGTATACTGAATCCATTAATGGCGGACCTCTCTTCTTCAGGTTCAACAACTGCGGCAGATGCTCCGCTGGTGTTGCTGGTAGAAGACAATAACGACCTCCGATCATTTATTGCTGCCCAGTTAAAGGAACGGTACCGGGTTGAAACAGCGCAGAATGGACGTGAAGGTCTTGAAAAGATCAGGGCACTGATGCCCGACCTGGTGGTATCGGATATTATGATGCCGGAAATGGATGGTATCCAGATGCTGGATAAGATCAAAAATGATATCGTGGTAAGTCATATTCCGGTTGTATTGCTTTCTGCAAAATCATCGATAGAAAGCCAGGTGGAAGGACTGAAGTTCGGTGCAGATTTTTATATCACGAAGCCATTCAACACAGAAATGTTGTTCACGGCGATCGACAATCTTATCACCCGCAGGAAACGCCTGTTTGAGTCGCTTGTCAGGAATCATGGAACCATTTCCGTGGAGCCGAAGCCGCTGCTGATGACGCCGAAGGATGAAGTATTTCTCAAGACGGTCATCAAGCTGGTAGAAGATCGGATGGTGGAGCCTGATTTCAATATCGAACTGGTAGCGGAAGGCATGAGCATGAGCCGGACTACTTTCTATAAAAAATTCAAGAGCCTGACGGCGATGACGCCCGTGGAATTTGTGCGCGATTTCCGGTTGGAAAAAGCCAAACAGTATTTGGAGGCAGGGGATAATAATGTTTCGGAAGTAGCCTATATGACTGGTTTTAGTAATCCGAATTATTTCAGCACCTGCTTTAAAGAGAAATACGGGAAGTCGCCTTCGGAGTTCATCAGGCCGAGATCTTCCTGATCTGTCTTCGCGATCCGCTGGTTCGTTAAACACTCAAAAACTCAATGACGCCAGTTTATGCTTGCGCACGTTGTAGTTTTCATGTCCCTTACCTTGCTATCGTACAAAAATCAAACAAATCCTACCAAAAAATGAAGGCTAATGCCTTCCCGCTTTTCTAGCTTTGCCCGAATAATAGAATTCCAGCCGCTTTATCCTGCCAATGCGGTTGATCACGAAAACAGATTATTGCGTATGAAGTTTAATCGACATCTTTTGCTGGGCATCGCGTTAATTCCAACCGGCGTCATTTTCGCACAGCCGTCAGCAGGTTCCTCTTCCAATTTGATCGACGTGTACAAAAACCCGGCACTTTCGGCCGACGAACGGGCCTGGGATCTTGTGCGCCGCCTGACGACGGAAGAAAAGATCAGCCTGACCCTGAATAGTTCTCCGGCTATTCCACGATTGGGCATTCCGGCAACCGATTGGTGGAATGAAGCGCTGCATGGCGTTGCCCGGTCGGGCCAGGCCACCGTTTTCCCGCAGGCGATCGGGATGGCGGCAACATTTAACACCGAAGGCGTATTCCGGTCATTCAGTATGATCTCCGACGAAGCGAGGGCAAAACATCATCTTGCTAAAAGTCAGCAATCATTCAAACGTTACCAGGGTTTAACTTTCTGGACGCCCAATATCAATATCTTCCGCGACCCGAGATGGGGAAGAGGGCAGGAGACCTATGGCGAAGATCCGCATCTGACCACGCAAATGGGAATGGCGGTTGTCCGGGGGCTACAGGGAGACGGCACACAGAAGTATGATAAACTGCATGCCTGTGCGAAGCACTACGCTGTTCACAGCGGCCCGGAATGGAACCGGCATAGCTTTGATCCGGGAAAGATGTCTCCGCGAAATCTTTGGGAAACCTATCTGCCTGCCTTCAAAGCACTGGTTACTGAAGCAAAGGTGAAAGAAGTGATGTGTGCCTACAATCGTTATGACGGAGAACCCTGTTGTTCGAACAAAGAGTTGCTGATGAATATTCTTCGCAACGACTGGAAGTTTGATGATGTGATCGTTTCCGACTGCGGAGCCATTGATGATTTCTACCGGGCGAAAGCGCACGAAACACATCCAACGGCGGCAGCTGCTTCTGCAGACGCTGTCTACTCCGGTACGGATATTTGTTGCGGCAGCACTTATAAGTCGCTCGGAGAAGCTGTTCAGAAAGGATTGATCAGGGAATCTGCTATTGATACCGCAGTATTCCGTGCACTTCGGGCACGTTTTCAATTGGGCGTGTTTGATGACGATTCACTGGTTTCATGGTCAGCTATTCCTTACACCGTGGTGGAAAGCAAGGCCCATATCGCACAAACATTGCAGATGGCAAGAGAGAGCATGGTGTTGCTGAAAAACAAAAATAATACACTGCCGCTATCCACCTCATCCACGATTGCCGTGCTGGGTCCCAATGCAGCGGATTCTGTTACGCTTTGGGGGAATTATAATGGATTCCCTACAAAGACGATGACCATCCTTGAAGGCATTCAGTCAAGACTTGGTGCCGGTAAAGTACTCTATGAAAAAGTGAGTGATTATGTGGGTGACGATGTGGTCGTAAGCAGGATGAACGAATGCCGCATTGATGGCAAGCCTGGTTTTAAAGTGACGGTCTGGAATACCAAAGATCTTACGGGTCCGGTGGTTTCAACAAGTCAGCTGACAACAGGGTTGAATTATGATTCGGGAGGGAACACTGTTTTCGCGCCGGGTGTTAACCTGAAGAACTTTTCCGTCAGGCTTGAGTCTGTGCTGACGCCTGCTACTTCTGGACCGGTTACCTTTCGGATCAAAGCAGATGACGGATTCCGTTTGGTGCTGGATGGAAAAGAAGTTTTTTCCTATCTCCGTACAGGTACATTGAAGGACCAGCAATATGTATTACAGGCAGAGAAAGGTAAACCTGTTTCTGTGATGGTTGAATATTACCAGTTAGAGCGTGATGCTGCTTTCAACTTTGATCTGGGTGACGCACGCAAACTCGATTATAAAGGTCTTGCGGAAAAATACAGATCTGTCGATGCATTTGTATTTGTAGGTGGAATATCTCCAAGAATTGAAGGAGAGCAGATGTCTGTTGACCTGGAAGGTTTCAGGGGTGGCGACAGAACACGGATCGAATTACCCGAAGTGCAATTGAACGTACTGAAAGCATTAAAAGCAACGGGTAAGCCGGTGATACTGGTGAACTGTTCCGGCAGTTCCATGGCATTCCCCTGGGAAAGTGAAAACCTTGACGGGATTATTCAAGCCTGGTATCCGGGACAGGAAGGAGGAACGGCTGTTGCAGATGTGTTATTTGGTGCTTATAATCCCGCCGGAAGATTGCCGATGACATTTTACCGTTCGACGGATGACCTTCCTGATTATGAGAATTACGAAATGAAAGGACGAACCTATCGTTACTTCAAAGGTAAACCTGTATATCCGTTTGGATTCGGATTGAGCTATACAAGTTTTCAATACGGCAAAGCGACAGTAACGAAAACAGTGCTCTCCACAAATGACTCTACGACCTTGCATTTGTCTTTGAAGAATACGGGGAAGAGGACGGGCGATGAAGTGGTGCAGGTTTATATCGTCAATAAGCAGGATCCTGACGGGCCGGCGAGATCGTTGAGGGCATACAGACGCGTAAATGTAAAGGCAGGTGAGACCGTCAATGTGGCGATCCCTTTGAATAATAAAGCTTTTGAATTCTTCAATCCGAAAACAGAGCAGCTGGAAGTGGTGCCCGGAAAATATGAAGTGTTATATGGAAGTTCGTCAGATAGAAAGGACCTGAAGATGTTGATGGTAACGGTACGATAGAGCCGGAAGTTTTACTTGATTGAACTGGCGTAGGAGCAACGCAAAGGGCAGAAAGGACCGCAAAGCACGCAAAGATTTCATGACCGGGACTTTGCGCACTCTGCGGTCCTTTGCATTGCTCCTACGCCAGTCAAATAATATGAAACGCCATCTCTTATTTTTATAATGGAGCCAGCGCAAGAATATAAACGCCGCCTGGTTTTGTCGGTAACTCGTATTCGATCACTTTCTTCACTGCTATATTTCCTGGTTTTGCTTTTGGTGAAACAAGCGGTTCCTTTATGTCTGCAATCTCCATCAGCTTGTTTGGATTAATACCTGTCGCGATCTTCAGTTTCCCATCTTTCAACACCAGCTCATCAAAACTTCTGATCCGGCAGTTACCACCCAATCTGGAAACGATCTTAACGGTAGTCGGTTTGTGATCCTTCCAGGTAATGTCAACGGTGAATCCGCCTCTTGTTACCAATCCTGATACTGTTCCATTCGCCCATACATCCGGCAGGGCCGGTAAAAGATGAAGAGCTCCGTCATGTGATTGCAGCAGCATTTCTGCAATGCCCGAGGTGCAACCAAAATTTCCATCGATCTGGAAAGGCGGATGCGCATCAAAAAGGTTGGGATACGTGCCACCGTTCTGGCCTTTCTCTTCCATTGGCGCGGGTGTCAGTTGGTCGGCGATCAGTTTATACGCGCGGTTGCCATCCTGCAGTCTTGCCCACCAGTTCACTTTCCATCCCATTGACCAGCCTGTTGATTTATCGCCGCGATTGATCAGGGAGGTTCTGGCCGCATCAAATAATGCGGGACTGCGATAAGGTGAAACCTGGTTTCCCGGGAACAGCCCGTACAAATGAGAGATATGCCTGTGGCGGTCATTCTGTTTGTCCCAATCCTGCAGCCATTCCTGCAATTGTCCATACTGACCAACCTGCATTGGGGGTAAGCGCTGCAATTTCATTTTTACCGTATCTGCAAATGTTTTATCGAGGTGCAGTGCCGCAGCTGCTTTGATGTAGTTGGAGAATACATCAAACACCAGCTGGTTATCCATCGTTGTTCCTGCGGAGATACCGACGCCGCTCTGGTAAGAATTTTCCGGCGACATCGACGGTGCAACAACCAGCCATTTGTTTGCAGATTCCTCCTGCAATACATCCACGAAGAACATAGCGCAGGATCTCAATATTGGATAAACCTTTTGGAGAAATTGTTTATCGCCTGTATGCAGATAATGATACCAGAGATGTTGTGTGAGCCATGCGCCACCCATTGGCCACATGCCATAGAAGCCCCCATCCACCGGACCGGTGATCCGCCAGAGATCGGTGTTATGGTGCACGTTCCAGCCGCGGGCATGATACATTTTTGAGGCACTTTCCCGGCCGGTTACCGACAGGTCGCGGATCATATCAAACAGCGGTTGGTGGAGCTCACTGAGGTTGGTTATCTCGGCGGGCCAGTAGTTCATTTCCGTATTGATGTTAATGGTGTACTTACTGTCCCAGGGCGGACTTAATTTCTCATTCCATTTTCCCTGGAGATTAGTGGGCTGACCGCCGGGTTGCGAGCCGGAGATCATCAGGTATCTCCCGAATTGGAAATAGAGAGAAACGAGTTGCGGATCCGGAGCCGAGTTGAATTCAGCCACTCTTGTATCCGTTGACTTTGATGCCTGCGCCGTTGATCCGAGATCGAGCGAAACTCTGCCGAAATACTTCCTGTATCGTCTAATATGCGCGGCTTTATCAGTTTCGTATTTTCTCTGCAATGCAGCTGAAAGATAACTGGCAGCAACTGCAGATGGATTGCCGCTGATATCTTTATAGTTTTTATAGTTCGTGCCGATGCTGACATAAAGCGTAGCCGTGTTCGCTCCGCTGATGATCAGTGCAGAGTCTTTTGTTTTCAGTTTGCCGCCTTCCAGGACCGGGTGAACAATGGCCTCAAAGCGAACCCTGCCGGTCTTGTTATCAGAACTTCCTGAAGTGCCCGTCAGTGTAAGTTTTTTGTTTTTGACAGCAACGTGGTGTACGCGTTGTGGTGTGTTGATGCCCAACTCTAATGAAACGCTGCCAGGTTTGCTGGCGGTGATCCGTATGATGATCACGCCACTATTCAACGATGCGAACATTTCCCGTTTATAGGAAACATTGTTCAGTTGATAAGATACGGTAGCGATAGCGTCTGCAATATTCAGATCCCGTGTGTATGCAGAAACGTTGTCGTGCCCTGGAAAAGAGATCGTCAGATTTCCGACGGGCTGATACTGCATGCCATAGTTGATCTCTCTTGGCGCCTGCCGCGGGAACGCTCTGTTGGACAGGTCCTGTGCTTCTTTGTATTTCCCCTCGAAAAGCAACTGGCGGATCAGTTGGATGCTATCATATACATTCTCTATGATATTATTTCCGGGTTCGCCAGACCACACAGTTTCTTCGTTTAACTGAATTCTTTCCCTGTCAGTTCCGCCGAAGATCATTGCCGCCAACCTTCCATTTCCTATGGGCAATGCTTCATTCCAATTCGCGGCAGGTTTATCGTACCACAACTTCAACGGTTGCGCCTGCTGCGTCCAACCCTGTGTGTTTAATAAAGTGATCAAGAAAGAAAAAAACAATAACCGTTTCAGATTCATCTTATCTGTTTATATAGTATCCACTAATAAAAAATAACCGGTGTGCAAATGATCATTTGCATAATAGGGAGTTCCCCCTGGGAACAGGGGGAACTCGGATTGCTTGTATACTAAAAGACTGCTTGGTTAAGGCATTTCCTCTGCCCAAACTAGCGAGTTTAAAGTCTTTTATTGATAACCTGCGTTTTGTTTGAATTCATCTTTATTCAGTACGGCGTCGATCTGTTGTTGCGGGATCGGGCGAAGTATGTGGTGCGGCAGGATGTTAACCGCATTATCAGGGCTGTATGCTTTTACACGATCCAGGAGTTTGCCTGTTCTTTTCAGATCGAACCAGCGAATCTGTTCGCCGGCAAGTTCTCTTGCTCTTTCATCCAAAATGAAGTCGATGGTGACGGCCGCCGGAGTGATCTGCATCTCAGCCGCCCGGCCGGGTTTAGCTGCCCTCGTACGGAGTACGTTAATAAGTTCAGCTGCTTTATCCAGTGCGCCAAGATTCATCTGCGCTTCTGCTGCGATCAGGTACATTTCTGCCAGGCGGATCACAAATACATCTCTTGCACTTTGTGCTTCGCCTACGCTTGGGCGGGTTCCATCCATGAATTTCGATAATTGCTCATAGCGGTTATTGTCTTTCACGCTGCCATTCGCATTATAGGTGATGCTTCTGTCGTAGACCTGGTATTTTCTTGTTGCCTGGAATGCATCAGGAATTTCTTTGACAGTGCAAAGAACTGCTGTATCTCCAACTGCGAGTGTTGCTGTTCTTGTATTGGCAAACCAGTATTGCCAGAAAGAACCTTCATGTCTTGCATCTGCATCGCTGTAAAGATCAAGCAGGTAACGGGTTGGCATATAACGTACGAATGGACGGCCATTGTAGATGTCACGGGTCAGGCCGGGAAGGTTATCGTATTTCATCAGGAATAGCATATGACCGCTGTTGCTTCCTCTTCCATGTCCGTAAGGATTGGTATTGGCATTAGAAAGATCATTAAGTGCGAAATCTTCATTATAATTCACGGCATAGATCACTTCTTTGTTTTTGAGATTGTTCATCTTCCAGAGGTCTGCGTATACGGGCTGGAGTTGGAAGGCCGTGTTGGCGATCACCGCATTTGCCATATTCAGGGCTTCCTGGTTACGGCCCCGGGTGAGGTACATACGCGCAAGAAATGCCTGTGCGGCAGGTTTTGTTGCGCGGCCCCATTGCGGCTGGGTATTGGGCAGGTTAGCTACCGCGAAATCAAGATCGCGGAAGATCTGTGCGTAGAATGTATCTACGGGTGTGCGGTTTGCCGTTGAAACGATGCCACTTGTTTGCTCGAGTGTAAAGTGCACACCGCCCCAGGTCTCCACGATATGCCAGTAGTAGAATGCGCGTAAGAAACGCAGTTCACCTTCGCGCGTGTTCCTCACAGTTGGTGCCAGACCGGCTTTGTCAATATTATTCACACCCCCGTTGATCAGGTTGATCGCGGCATAGAACTCTCTCCATTCTGCAGCCACCGCACTGTTGCCTGCCTGCAGGTTAAGATAACGGGTAAGATCGGGAAATACATCACCGCTTCCGCTCGTCCAGATATCTGTGCCGGTTTCAGCCAGGTTGTATCCTTCCTCTTTCCCATACCACCAGCGCTGGTAGGTATAAGCGGCATTGACGAGTGTTTCGAAGCCTTCCGGTGTGGTAAATACAGATTCAGCTGTCAAGCCACCCGGGTTAAATTCTTCCAGCGTTTTTTTGCAGGATGTCAGTGATGCAAAAAGCATCAGCAGGCCGGCAAGTGCATATATGATACGTTTCATCTTTTCAGGTTTGTTGTTAGAAATTCACGTTTAAGCCGAACACGAATAATTTGGTCATCGGGAAGTTCTCGGAGCCGCCTCTTTCCGGATCATATTCCAGTCCATTCTTCGTGTATGTATACAGGTTCTTTGCTGTTGCATATACTCTGAGGCTGCTGATGAATGTGCCTTGCAGCACTTTGGCAGGAACATTATAGCCGAGTGATACATTGCGGATCCTGAAGTAAGAACCATCCTGGTAAGGCAGTGTTGAAAGATAGAGTGCACCTCCGTTCCTGTTTGGTCTTGGATAATCGTTCGTTGGATTCTCAGGAGTCCAGTAGCTAAGGCCTGCTGTGGCCGGTGCGATACCCTGCGGGTTAAATCCATAACGATCGGCCCTGATCATTTGTCCGAACCTTGCAAACAGGAATACACTGAAGTCAAAGTTTTTGAAGCGAACGGTATTGTCAAAACCTCCGCTCCATTTTGGCCTTGGTGTGCCAAGGATGATACGGTCATTCTGTGAATCGATCTTACCATCGCCATTCTGGTCTTTCACTCGGATCTCACCCGGTTTCTGGCCATAGGTTGCTGCTTCTGTCTGGTCTTTGGTTTGCCAGATGCCCACCTTTTCGTAATCGTAATACACACTTGTAGGATAGCCGATGAACCAGCCATTGCCAATATCATTTCCACCTGTTACCAGTTCAACGAACTCTTCCTTGTTTTTGGTGAAAGTGAAATTGGAAGACCAGGAGAAGTTGTTGGTTTTGATGTTGAGTGTCTGCAGTGTTACTTCAAAACCATGATTCCTTGTTTTGCCGATATTCTGCACTACGGTCGTTACTCCTGTTGTAGGAGGCAGGCCTCTTGATAATAAAAGGTCGGATGTTCTGGCATCATAGTAATCGAATGTGCCGGTGATACGGTTCTTCAGTATACCGAAATCAAGACCAATGTTTGCGGTGGAAGTTAATTCCCAGCCAAGCTCCTGGTTACCGACATTTCTTGAGTAGGTATACGCGGGAGCATTCACGTTATCCCATCCAAACGCGAGGCGCTGCAGTTGGCTTTGTGTAGAATAGATGAATGAGTTGCCGGGATCATTACCCGCAATACCGTAGCTTACTCTTACTTTAAGATCGCTGAATACGTTCACATTCCGCATGAAATTTTCATCCATTATGCGCCATGCAAAAGCGGCGGACGGGAAGAATGTCCATTTATGTCCCTGTGCAAGCTTGGAAGATCCGTCGGAACGTGCTGTTAAGGTAAGCAGGTATTTGCCTTTGTAGCCGTAGTTGATCCGCCCTGCGAAAGATACAAGATCCGACTGCAGGTAGTCTGAGCTCACTTTCACTTCCTCTGTATTATTCTCCATTGCGTAGAATAGCTGGGAGGGAAGAAGCTGGTTCACGGCAGAAGCATTCAGTTCTTCATATTTGAAACCGACATAGCTGGCAATCCCTGTGACGGTCACGGAATGATCGCCCATTGTTTTCTGATAAGTTGCTACGTTCTCCCAGTTCAGGTTCTGGCTTTTGCTGGTGTTGTATTGGGATTGGGATTTACCCTGCAGGCCGCGATCCAGGGATTTCGGGGAGGCATAGATCCCATTTCTGCTCGAGCCAAGCGATGCGCCGAAGGTGCTGCGAAAAGAAAAGCCCGGGAAAGGTTTTACATCCACATATACGTTGGTCAGCAGCCGCGTATTGGATACATCATTCTTATATACGTTCGGTTGCTCATCCGCAAGCGGGTTCCCGGTCTGACCGTCGATGAGCAGGAAGTTGAAATTGCCCACTGAATCATACATTGACCCGAGACCGCTTACTTTATTGGCCTGGTTCAACGGATCGCGTCTGACACTTTGATCGTAGTAAGTAAGTTGACTTTGCATGCCAACAGTAACCTTATTATTCACGATATAGTCAAGGTTCATACGACCGGTATAGCGCTTTACGCCATCCAGTTTCAACAGACCTTTTTCATTGAAATAGTCGAGTGACATGTACGCCTTCAGCTTATCAGTACCCGCTCTGAATCCAAGCTGGTAATCCTGCTGCAGGCCTTTATGGAAGAGTTCTTTCAGGTAGTCGGTGAAGATGCGGTTCTGCACGGCATTCAATTCGCCATTACCGGCGAAGGCGACAGGGTCGTCTGCGGGACTGTTCCATTGTCCTGCTGCCCGGAAAGATTCACGCCGGAAGGCGACGTATTCATCGAAGCCCATGGGGCGTGCATACATTGTTACGTCAGACAGGCCGGCATACGTATTAAAACTTACTTCTGTTTTTCCAGTGCCGCCTTTTTTGGTAGTGATGAGGATCACGCCATTGGCAGCGCGTGATCCGTAGATCGCGGTGGAGGATGCATCTTTCAGGATCTCCATTGACTGGATATCGTTCGGGTTGATATCCTGGATGCTCTGGTACTGGATACCGTCAACAACGATCAGGGGAGAACTGCTGCCTGCTACCGAACGTACTCCCCGGATAGTGATGGACACGCCGGCGCCAGCCTGGCCACTGCTGCGGGTGATATCCGCTCCCGCGATCTTGCCCTGTGCGGCTTCAAGCACATTCGTTGAGGGAACTTCCCTGAGCTCATCGCCTTTCAGCGACACCACAGAGCCTGTCAGATCCCGTTTTTTTACAGCGCCATACCCGATCACCACCACCTCGTCGAGGCTGCCCGTGCCAGGCTGAAGAGTTAACGGTATGATCGATTTTCCGGCCACACTTATCTCCAGGTTCTGGTAGCCAACATAGGAAACAACCAACGTTGCATTCTTATTGGTAACGCTGATACTAAAACTACCATCGTCTTTTGTTAAAGTACTGTTTGAGGTCCCCTTTTCGCTGATCGTTGCGCCGGATAAGGGCTCACCGACCGGGTTTTTGACGGTACCTGTAATGGTTTCAGCTATGATATTATTTCCGGGAAAGTAGGCAGGGATACCGGCTCCATGGCCATTCTTTCCTGTGTGTGAGTCTGCCTTTGCTATTGCTTCGGCAGAAAAAAGCAGCAAAAATGAATAGCCAAGGATCCTCGACGCAGCTCCGGTAATAGACCGCCGGGAGGACGGGCGCAAAGGATGCGCCGGTGGCTGACAAGCAATCAGTCGCATAGATTAGGGGTTTAAATATTTAAGGCAATGGGTAACCTGATCCGCAAATAGAGGGATCAGCAGTCTTTAGTGTTACAATGTTGAACCATGTTCAATGGAATTGATCTGTATTAATTGGGATCCATTTTGGATAAAGCAGACAGATCGCGAATAAGGGAAGGCTTTGATTTTTTCATACGCAGCAGTATTGAGTGAATAATTGAACGGCAAAAAGAAGGAGCCGCCCGGGATCGTTATATATAAACATAACTCTCCCTTCCGCGAATGGCCTCTGATTTCTGGTTGAATACCTTCAAAAATTGGTGAACAGCTTTTCGAGTACTGATAATCAATAGATTTATTCCGGGATGATTCACTTGTTTTGTACTGCGGAAAAAACAAGGATGCTTGCTGGTCAGTGTGCAGGCGGTTTAACTGGCACAGAAGTAACACAAAGCAAAGGGACCGCAAAGATCGCAACGAGACATCCTTAAGGTAAGAATGTCTTGTTGCGATCTTTGCGGTCCCTTTGTCGGAAGTAATGTAGTGCTGCCGCTATTTTCCTGTATTGATGAAAAGCACGGCTCGGTCGAGCAGTTCGTCTTTTCCTGCCATCAGTCCGGCAATTGTCGGCTGAGCCTGGATATCCACCTTTATGCCTCTTCGCTGCGTAGGCGTGCCATCAGGATAGTAGATCCCTAATCCGCTGAAAGAAATGGAGTAACCGCCGGGTAAGGTGACTTCTGTCACATTGCCGTCGGCACCGGCTGTTTGGCTACCGATCACGGTAGATTTTGTTGCGCCCTGGAACATCATGATGGAATATTCCGCCTGGCTCTGCGTATTGCGATCGCACAGGATGATCAGTTTCCCCTTGTAGGGCGTCTTGCCGGAAGGCGTAACGGTGAATGCTGACTTCATTGATGACTTGTCTTCTCCACCGCGCAGGTAATTATAATCGACGAATGGTTTATCAAATATTACGGCGGTTTTGAGAGAATCGGTCAGACCGGGTGCAATTGACCAGGCCGTTCCCTGCGGATAGTTTCGGATGTCCATAATAATGGCCCGTGTGTTACTGAAAGCACGCATTACGCTGTCAACAGTTGCCTGGCGGAGATTGCCCATATTGATGTAACCGATATTACCCGGCAACATTTCTGTTATTTTATGCTGCTTGTTGAAGTCGGTGAAACCTCTTCCCATTGGCCAACGGCCATTTCTGTTGAGCTTTACGGTGAACGTTCGTTGCCCGCGTCGAAGTGTGATGGTGGTGACAGAATTCAGTGGGCCAACCGTCAGATAATTTGCTACATCACGCTGGTAGGTGTTCTCATTGCTGGTAGGAATATATGCACGCCATTGAGTTTCCTGGTCTTTGACAGACATGCCGTCTATCGTGATCACTTCATCACCGGGAAGGATCTGGCTCAGATCCTGGGAGCTGTCTTTCACCATTTCCGTGATATAAACTTTGCCGCGTACATATCCCATCTGTATCGGAGGCCATGCTCCATAATATTTACGCGCAGGTGTTGCGGACCGCACTGTTCCTATGAAGCCGTGACAGTCCTGCGTTTCGCTGGCCAGAGCACGGACGGCCAGCATATAGGACAGCGAATCATTCGCGTTCAGGAATACCGGGATATATCTGTGCAGCACGGAATCCCAGGAATGATCCAGCTCGTGTTTATAAGGAGAGAAGTACTGGATAGCGTTCCAGAAGTTATACAAACCAAATAAGCGTAGCGCTGAAGAAGGTACGAGCGTATCTGCATAGCGGGCTGGTTTTGGCGCAATGAAGTCTGATGAAGCTACCGGCACTCCCGGCGTTTGCTCTTTTTTTTCATTCAGCAATGCAATGGCTTTTTGCACGAAATCTCCTTTCATCGATGTATCTGTTATACGCTCAATAGAAAGATCGGGAGAAGGCAAGGGCTGATTTCCCGACAACTGAAATTCGTTTATTCTTACCTGTACGGTAATATCATCCGCGAAGGTCAGTCGCTCAGTACTTCCGCGAGGTTCCGTTCCTGCTGCGCCTTCAAAGATCAGTTTGCAAAGACCAGCAGACCTGAGTACCCAGAGTTGTTTGAGTACTTCGATGTCAGTATAACGGTTATATATTATTGCGACGGGTTTGGCCATTGGCGCTTTATTTCCCGGGGAAGAATAGTTTCCCGCTGCGGTGGTCTGAAAGCCGCTATTGTAGATATTGGGTGCGCTGGAAGCCTGCGATACAAAACCGTTATGAATGATCCGCTTTTCGAAAACGGAGGGGAGTTGTTTATTGCCGGCAAGCGCTTTGGTGATCAGCGGCATTACATCATAAATAAAGGCTGCGTCAGTATAAGGTTCCGCTACTTTGGAACTGCGTATATCGATGACGATCCCTTTTGCAGTGGTCCATTGTGCAGGCATGAGGCCCTGGATGGACGAGGGATCATTGAGCTGATTTGCAGACAATGGAGGAAACGAAATGAACAGCATATCCGGGATCGTATTAAAAACCTTTGGTGGCGCATCTTCCGCGGAAAATAACAGCGATGGCGCGGCAGTAGTTTGTTCCACCAGTCGTGAATCTGGATCTCCTGTTAACGCCAGCATTTGCATAATGGCTTTTTTGAAGCCGTTGGCGGAGGCATCAGCCAGCAACAGGCGAAGAGGCTGGAGGGCGATGCTGTCTGTGACAACACTGCCGCTATTTACTGTAGGATTGAAATAGTGCAGCACACCCCATAGTCTTCCAAGATCGGTGAACCGGCGGATCTCTGCGGCTGATCGTTGCTGGCCGCCGGAGACTTTCTCCTGCAGGTATTTTTTCGGATACAATACGGGTGACTGGGCGGAAAGAAACGTTGAGAAAAATAATAGCAGTGCAATGGCGGAAGCAGATAATGCAGTCCGGGAAGAAGGTAAATGGTTCATGTATCTAAACTACGGCATCCTTTGGAAAAATCATTACCAGGCAGCAGAAGAATTAGGCCCCGGAAATACCCGGTTCTTGCAGCTGATAGAACATGGGCTTTGCAGGGATAGCGATCTGGCAGGTCCTCCAAGGCCGCGCGAAGTAAGCGTTGGACCATTGATAGGGTGGTGACCTTTTTGTAGTATTTATTCGACAAAAAAAATCCCAGCCCTAACTACAAACAATACAGTCACATCCCCTTATTTTTGATATATACTTTTGCCGTAATTTATTTATCACCGTACAACTTTTGCCGTATGAAGAATTGGCGTCGTTTTTTCCAGTGGCTCTTTATCCGTCACCTTGCAGCGTTTGAAGAAGAGCTTTATCCGCAGGCCGTTCATCAGCCAGCTCCCTGTCGGGAAGTATTACGGTGTTCACTGAACCGTCATTTCAGGATCGCGCTTCCATCACAGCCATATCTGCTGGCATTCGATTCCGGCTATGACCTGATCCTGGAAGATCTTTGTTCGGAAGGCTGGGTAGTTGAACTGAAGGTGGACAGGGATGGTGATCTCACATATGGCATCGTTCCAAAGCAGGGGGTGGCACCGGTGAGTGCATGACTTACAGGTTTGCTCCTTCTTTCACCCAAACGGATAATGTAACGGCGAAATGCCGAAAAGCCTTACCAGTGCTACGGATACATTATATGAGAACAAGTAAGTCGTCTTTTTATTGCAATGGATACATTCTTCCTGCTGACTGAAATTTGTTGAGGAGTGACCTGAAGCTGGATGTTTGTTTTGCAGATCCCGCAAATACGATCGGTGCTTTTTCATCTGTAAGGGCTTAATGTGATCGCCCTGTTTTATTTTTTCCCTCCCTTCACAACAATCCGTTTTCCGTTATCCTTCAATACGAACTTTACACCTGCGCTTTCCATCAATTTGAGTAGCGCCGGCAATGGCGTATCCCGGCCCGGTGTTTCAACGTAATCGAAATAAGGCGGTTCTCCCTCATACTCCACTTCCACATCATACCATCGTCCGATCTCTTCCATCGCTGCAGGGAGGTCCATGTAGTCAAAATTGAACCGGTTCTTTATCCAGGCAATGGCCTGCATGCTGTCGAGCGGACTTTCCCGGTATCTGCCATCAAGTTGATTATGTTCTGTGGTCAGCGACTTTATAAAAGATTCTGCAGAGCGGTAGGCGGCTCTCAGGTTTTGTTTGCCTGGCTGAATAGCTGACCTGGGGATCGTTGCGATACTATCTTCAAAGACGCTGACGGAAAAACCATGAGATCCGGGATACCAATTGATATTGAATTTCCCACTCATGGCTGCGTAGTAGATGTCCGGCGTGATTTTTATCAGCAAAGGCTCTGTTCCCGCTTTATGCACGTTGATGAACATTTCCCCGGTGAGCTTTATTTCCCTGTTGGGGTTTTTGAACGTAACCGGATACACGATCCTTGTCTGTGCATTCATGATAACTTCTGAGCTGTCTGGCAGGACCACCCCGAAGCGATTTCCTTTAGACACGCTTAGTGTATGTAAATAGTTTCCCGAGTCCGGCAATGACACATAGAAAAGCTTTCCGTTCCTGACTTCGAGCTTACATCCGGGTTCCGCTTCGATCGTGTTACCAAGCGTACTGTCGAGCCTGATCTCCCGTCCGTCAGACAGCCGGAGGACAGCATCTGGTATGGACGCCTGCGGAGAGGCCGTATTGGTGGATGCTTTGTTATTTTCCCCGGACGAGCAGTGGAGAAACAAAGGAACGATGGCCAGGATTGCCAGCAGTTGTTTGGTGGATGGTTTATTCATTTATCGGTGCTTGATAAAAACGGGAACAATAGTACGACGAAATTGTCAGGAATGCAATACGGCCGGATAGGTATGACGTGGCCTGTTCGGAATGAACCTGACGAAAATCATTGCTTCGCATGACTGTTATCCGGAACCCCTCTCCGTGTGCTGTGTAATATTGCTGCCCGGCAGGAACAGTTTCCGTGATCCGCATGAAATTCAAATACCCATTGTTATGAACGTAAAAAAAGATATTTCATCATTAGAAGATATCAGGCTGTTGGTGGATAGTTTTTACGGGGCAATCAGGGAAGATGATCTGCTTGGCCCGATCTTCAGCCGCGTTATCCGGGAGCGCTGGCCCGCGCATCTGGAAAAGATGTACCGCTTCTGGCAAACTGTTTTATTGAAGGAACATACCTACTATGGAAGTCCGTTCCCCCCGCACGCGGATCTCCCGCTGACACGCAGGCATTTTGAGATATGGCTCACGATATGGCGTACTACCATCGATCGCATTTTTTCGGGAAGTATTGCCGAAGAGGCCAAATGGCGCGGCGATAAGATGGCTGCCATGTTTCTTTCCAGGATCGAATATGTCAACAGCCGGCCTTTGAATATGCTGTAGATCCCATATCAACCGCTACTCATCCGGACATTTTTTATACAGTCCAACGGTTGTCTGCAAAAACAACTGCCGGCATATTTATCCTGGTGAAGAAAGCGTTTCAATTAAAACTGAAACGCTTTCTTCACCAGGGCATCAGGATCGATTGATCAGTAGCAGTCCATCAGGATCTTATTATGCGACTGATAGTAGCTTACTTCTTTATCGTTTATTCTTTTAAAAGCTTCGTCGAGGATCTCCAGTACATCTTTCTGCATGGCCAGTGATCCGCAGATCATGATGACGGCGCCTTCCTGCATGTCCCGGGCAATGATATCCCTGTCGCGACGGATCAGGTCATTGACGTACTGCCTGTTTGCCTCGCGTGAATAAGCCAGGTGCAGTGATTCGAGATTACCTTCCTGAAGTTCTTTCTCAATTGCTTCCTGGTACAATTCAAAAGAGGCGCTTGCGCGGAAACCACAATAAAGATGAGTGGCTGTTTTTTTTTGATTGTTATGGATCATCCCGAGGAATGGAGCGATACCAGTGCCATTACAGATCAGGAACACGGCCGGTACTTTCGCCGGGAAGTGGAAATGAGGGTTGCGGTCAACAGCGGCTTTTAATCCCTGACCTTCCTGCAGGTTATATAAAAAGCCTGAGCCCAGGCCATGCGGATGCAGCTTTATACTTAGCTGGATATGTTTGTTGATCTTCGCGATAGAGTAAAGCCTCTCGCGGTAATCACCGGCAGGATAAATTGCCAGCAGATCGCCTGAAGTGAACCGTAATCTTTTATTCGGTTTTATAGCGATCAGGAACGAACCATCTGCTGTTTTTACAGGTGTTCTCTTCACTACGGTCAGGTCGTGCAAACGCTTCGGTTTTCCTGCAAGTGAGTCGACAGAGAAGTTCAGTGGCAGCTCAATTTTGGCAGAAAGCAACTCCATCCATTCTCCGAATGCTGCCGGAGATTTATCATTGATGGTATGTATTTCCAGCAAAGGGGTTGCCCATGGCTGCATGGAGAGAGACTGATGCACATCAAAGGCGAATTTGCAGAAGTCGGGGTACGACTTCGATCCAAATCCCAGTACAGAGAAATGAACAGGATGCGGTTGTGGCGTTCTTTCCAGGATCTGCAGGAACTTTTTCGAGTTGGCGGGCGGATCTCCCAGGCCATACGTTGCCGTAAGCACTAGCAGCTGCCTGGCTTTTGCAAACGTGGTATAGTTGTTCAGTTCAGTAATGAAACACTTTTGGCCATTCTTTAGCAATGCCTGGTAAAGCGCTTTAGCGAATTTGTAAGTGGTGCCATTTTCCGAACCAACAAGAATGATGTATTCGCATTCATCTTTCCTGTACTTATTCTTCGTACGGCCGCTAAGGCGTTTGAGCGTGATAGCGAAACCGGAATAAATAAAGAATAAGATATTGGCGGAAGCAAGTGCAAGCACGATTGCCCAGATGGCACTGGCACGACCGGTATGCAGGTTCAGGCTTAACTCTGTCATCAGTACAGATACCGGGTACACGGCTTCGCTGAGCAGATCTCCGGTGAGCTGATTCACCGTCACTTCCCTGTCTTTTAATTTAAGTGTAAAATAATCTTCCACATCATCGGAGAAAGGGAATTCGATTTCCCTGACCTGTGAAAGAGGGGTGTTTGTGAAGATCTTGAATTGCGACAGTTCTATTTGGGGATCCGATTCGATCTTATCGAAGTCTATGTTTTGTGTTACTTTATAATCCGGGATGATCTTGAAACGCACCAGGGAAAGATAGGTGCCGGTGAGTGCGATCAGTAAAACCGGGATCAGCAATAAACGTCCGAGCCGGACGTGATAATACTGGAAGAAGTTCTCCCGTACGATCTTTGTAAAGAAACGTTTGAACCCCCGTTGCCGCTGAATGATGAGTGCAATGCCGGATATGGTGATCAATAATAGCAGGAATGCAGTAAGGCCAATAAAAAATCTGCCAAGTTCATTTAAGAATAGTGATCGGTGGAAAGAGGTCACCCATTGGAAGAACTCACTTTTTTTTGAAGGAACGCCCAGGGTTTCGCCTGTCCTGGGGTTAACGTATACCGTAACGCTTTCCCCATCTTCATCTATGCCGTTGACGGTAACAAATTCATTGGCGTCTATTGTGACCGTTGTTACTTCAGCAAATTTTTTCTTAAGAACAGGGATAGTCTGGGCAATAGTAAGCTTGTCGAGATCTTCAACATTGTACGGCTGGGTTTTAGCTGCAACCGGTTCGAAAGCCAGAATGATCCCGGTTACAGAGGCCAGCACTAAAAGTAAAAAAGAAGATACAGCCAGTGCCAGGTGGCTGTATCTCCAAACAGATATGGTCATGTGTGATAGAAATAATTAATTCAGGCTGAAACGCACATAACGAATGTAATTCGGGCCTTCTGTTTTTTTGGATAAATTTTCTTTTGTTAACGGGATTTCGATGTCTTTTTCGTGGTATTTCTGATCTTCCACCGCAGTTTCAAACCTGAGTTTATATCCTGCGTCCACTTTAACGTCTTCAATTTCAAACACTGTCATACTACGATCACCACCTGCAACTGATGCACCGGTAATGGCACTGATGTTAGACGGTTTCTTGGTATTAAACTTGTGCCATGCCTTGATATGGTCATACCATTTTTTGTCGGGTCCCATCACATACAGTGTTTTCTCATATTCATCCTGGGGGTTGATCAGTGATACAACGATATAGGCGGCTTCTCCTGCATAATTGGTCATTTGCACCATGCATTTGTATTTGGTGAATCCCGGCTTCTGGGCGATTGCCGCTGTCGTCATCACAACGAGGGTGAAAAGGAACAGGACGGTTTTGGTGATGTTTATCTTACTCATAATTTATTTTAAGAAATCAATGGAGACTTTGTTTTTGGTGAGGTATTCATTCTCTTTAGCAAGGTCGAAAGCTGTTTCACTGAAATCGGTTTGCACGTCTTTTTTAGCACCGATAGAAAGTAAATATTTAAGGATGTTATCGTCTTTAGCGGTCAAAGCGGCTTTGTGTAAAGCAGTGAGGCCTTCGGCATTTTTTAAGTTTACATCCACTTTAAACGCCTCAATCCTTTTCAGTAATGGGAGTCCGTTCCTGTAAAGTACCATGTGGTATAGTGTGTTCCCGTTTCGTTGAGGAATGGTTACATCAAGGCCTTTGGCTTGAAGCAGTTTAAGTTTTCCTTCAAAACTTTCGGGGCGTTGCGCGTTGTAAGAGTGAACAAGATAGAAGGTCAGATTGTACCCCTCTGCGTCCACAACTTTCGTATCAGCACCTTTGCTGAGCAGCATGGTAACGATCTCTGGTGAGTTTCTCCGGACGGCCATGGATAGTGCAGAATTTCCTTTTTTATTTACCTGGTTGATATCTTTTACGTAAGGAAGCAGGAAAGCCAGCGTGGCCGTGTCTGCATTCAGGTAAGCCGCATTCATGAAAGGGGTAGTGCCATCGGCGTTTGGCTGGTTGATGTCAAGTCCTTTTGAAATAAAGTATCGGATGATCTCTTCCTGCCTCGGTCTGCGTACAACGGTATGAAGCGCATTATCGCCATTGGCGGAAACGCCTTTGGGGTCGGCTTTTAAAGATTCGAGGTACTGGAACAGTTCAAGCGTTGGGGTGGCATTTCCGCGTCCTCCAGCACTGGCTGTATACATGATGTTGGGGCTGAATTTCACACCTCGCTGCGCGAGTTTTTTAAGCACGTCAATACTTCCTGATCGAACGGCATAGTCGAAAACAGTGCTGCCAACCGAATCTTTACTTTTAAGATCGATGCCTTTTGATACGAAGTATTCGATCAGCTTAAAGTCCTTATCATAAGGCGCAATGAGCAGTAATGCGTTGGTGCCACCGCGTGCAATTTCTTTTCCGGGAACGATACCACCACTGATACAGATGTCATACACTTTCGTATTGACCTGTCCCGTTGCGGCCGCGAGCGTAAAAGGTGAATAGCCGAATTCGTCGTGTACAGTTACGTTGGCACCTTTGGAAAGGAGATATTCCATGATGTCTGTATTGCCGCGATTGGCTGCCCAGAACAGATAGGTTCTTCCCGCAGAGAGGGGTTTATTTACATCGATGCCGTCCTGTGAAAGCAGAAATCTGATCACTTCATTATCTGCGGAAGCATTGATGGCAAGGGCTGCAGCGTCGAGGCCACTGGCGCCGGCAGCGGCAGGATTGCTGCCGTTTGCGATCTCCGATTTTACTTTTTCGATACCTGGCTTTTCTCTCCAGAATGCAGACTCTGCCAGACGGTTTGATTGGGCGTATAATAATGCCGGGAAACCTGCAAGAATTGCTAGTATAGTTTTTCTCATGGTGATTATATATAAGTGGTCTCTGAAAATTCAAAGGCTGGCGTCGTTAGTACGATCATGTCCGGGATGTGGCAGCCTGGCAAGATGTACTGCACAAACGGATCGTGATGGCGTATGAATGAAACGAAGTGCATTGACCGGAGTGGCCGGGATCTCTTGTCGTCTGCTTCACGCAAACGGACCAGGATCTCCCGCGTTCGTCCTGTAGCCTGGCTGGAACATTCGCTGCAATGCTCAAATTTCCGTAAGCAACATGTTTCTTGTTTTCGCGATCAGGAAAAAGAGGCTTATGATATGCGAAAAACATGTTCATTTTACATTGTATTGACAATTGGGCTCTTCGATCAGCTCCTGAATATTCAACCTGATCTCAGAAAGGCGTTCAGTAAATGTATTTCCCGGACGGATCCTGGTCGCGGGATAAGTATTTGCCTGACTTTGCCGAAATGCGGTCGGCCCAGATCATTCCGCTGAGGTTATCAATGGCTACATCTTCATTTCTTAGCGTTTCCTTCATCTCCTGTTAACACGCCGGCTGTAGTTTACCGGGATGAAAGAGAAAGATGACATCCTCGTTGTTCTGTATGCCCTTGTCCGTGATAAAGATTTTCCCTTGAAGCATCCCGTGAGCATGCGGGAACTCTTGTTGCAATTGCGTGGTGACTGGCATTCAGGGCATCTTGAAGAACTTGTCCGGGATGAACTGATCAACATGGTGCGTGACCAGTTTGGCGTACTGATCCGCCTCACCGAAACTGGCTGGGATAAAGCGCATCAGAAAACAGCGCAGCGGGTTTCCTGAACTTAAGAGCATGTTATCCGCGCGGCTCGCTCATTAGGGTGAACGAGCAGGACATTTACGGCGTGTGATCCGGCAGACGTATCGATCAATTACTCCGTATGTGGTATTGTGCCCTTTGGCAGATGTTGTATTTTCATTCACAAATAAAGTCAATGAATAAAGCCATCATCATTGCGGTAACAGTGATCATCTGCGCGGGTCTGGCATTCTGGTTGTTGCGGGATACATTCAGCAAGCAGGAGGAAACGGAGACCATGTATTGCGGTCCGGACAAAACATTGCCGGTAAAAGTCTTCATCAACCCATCGCAGGCGTACCCGGTATTCGCGCAGGATTACACGTCGCGCGTGGAGGCAAATCTGACAGTGATGGATTCTATTCAGCAAATGGCTTCGCCGAAGGTAGGTGGCGCATTGGGTTTGGAAAGCGAGATAGTCACGCTGCGCCACGATCTGTCACAGGAAAGCATACGCATGGAGATCCTGATGAAAAGTAATTTTTACGCGTATAACACACGCCCCTGCGATAGTGCCGTAAGCCGTCATTACTTTGAATTCCTGGCACTGATGGCACAAAAAACAAGCGAGCTCGATAAACTAAGCGCGAGTCTTACGGAAAATCCTTCCCCGGGACCTGGTATTACTGACTCCCTTCAGCCACTGGCAGTGGTAAAGGATACGGCCCGGATCCGTCAGTCATTGCAATACTTTAGAAAGTCCTATCATTTCATCAAGGAAGACAATGATCCCACGCTTTCGCCTGATATGCGCTCCAAGCTTCAGAATAAAGATGTGCGGATGGTGAGACCACGATAGTCCGGTGCTGCTCACTAATCAGTTCGTCCCTTCTGCTCAACAGGGGGAGGAAGTAGACGCGCTGCGTGCTTTCTTTGCGAACATAATATGAGCTACTCATGATTCTATTCATCGCGGGGCAGATCGCCATCGGTATACAGATCATTTTACTACTGGCGTGGGCATACAGTATGTTTGGTCCGGCAAACGGCACCGATCCCGCAGGCCAGGGTACAGCTTTCACCCTCCTGATAGGTTTTGCATCGTATATCGCGATAGCCATTTTTCTTTTGGTCACCAGAAGAACAGGGCCGATGATCGGTGTGCTGATCATGGCTGCCATACCTATCACCATCACGATCACGATGTGGGCAAAGGAAAGGCAGCGCAGTGAAAAGTGAGATCACGCGCTGCCTGTAGCTATTGTAGCTCTTTGTTCTATAAATAAACATGCTTATTCTGTTTTCAGGCTTTTCACGGGATTGACCAGCGCGGCTTTCAACGCTTTGTAACTAACGGTCAGCCAGCAAATAATTATACTTGATAATACGGTCAGTATAAAAACGCCTGCACCAATGCTGATGTGATAATGAAATCCGGCAAGCCAGTTGTTCATGAAATAGTATGCAACAGGCGCGGCGATAAAAAACGCAATGATCACCAGTAAAGTAAATTCCCTGGAAAACATGTACACAATATTCGTTAATGAAGCTCCCAGAACTTTTCGGATACCTACTTCCTTTGTTTTTTGAACAGCCATAAAAGAAACAAGACCGTACAGGCCAAAGCAGGAGATCAGGATCGCCAGGAAGGAAAAGATCTTGAACAGTTGTGCAGTAAGCGCTTCGTTCTGATAAAATCTTTCAACACGTTCATCTAAAAATATGGGATCATACAGGTAAGTAGGGTAGAAGCTGGTGAATAGTTTGCTGACACCCTGCATAGTGGCATTCATGCCGTCTGTTTTCATCCGGACAGCGATCCATTCATATGTGTTGTATTCAGTCGTGATCATCAGTGGTGTAAGTTCATCACGGAAAGGTTTGTTATTGTAATCTTTTATCACACCAACGATCGGTATTTTCCTGCTCCAGTTGCTCAGGGCTACTGTTTTGCCGATCACATCCTGCGGTGATTTAAAACCAAGTTTTTTAACGAACAGTTCATTCACTATCGCTTCCCGGAGTGTATCGCTATGAAATAAAGTGCGGCCTGCCACTAATGTAATTCCAAATGTTGACAGATAACTGGTGTCAGCAAGCTGGCAACTGATATCGTAGCCTTTTTCTTCTGCATCATTGTCAAATATGAAGCCGCTGGTGTACGGCCATTCGGTTGTAGGTGCATCCATGCACAGGCTTGCATTCGTTACTCCGGGAACCTCCAGCATCCTTGCCTTTAATACCGGGTATCTCACTTTCAGCGCGCTGTCACTGGGCAGATTGATCAATACGATCCCTTCCTTATCAAAACCCATGGGCTGGTTCCGGAAATAGTTCATTTGTTTGACCACTACGAATGTTCCGATGATCAGCAGTTGCGCGATCACAAATTGAAATACGACCAATCCTCTTCTCAGCGATATACCTTTTGCGGCGGTGGCAGCGGTCTTGCTCCTGAAAGCCATCATTGGCTTGAATCCTGATAATACCAGCGCTGGGTAAATGCCGGCTAGCAGCGTGACAATAACTCCCGTGATAAAAAGGTAGATCAACACCTCGGGATAACGGGCGAAATTAAGCGAGAGATCCTTATTCATCAGCGTGTTCAGCATCGGCAGGAAGATCCAGGTAAGAATACATCCCAGCACGAGTGCTATGAACGTGATCAGTGCCGTTTCTTGGAGAAATTGTCGCATCAGTTGCTGCCTGTTTCCTCCCAACACTTTTCGTACGCCGATCTCTTTGGCCCGATTGACCGATTGCGCAGTCGTGAGATTGATAAAATTGATACACGCAACCAGTAGCAGGAAAGCTCCGATGAGGGTGAGCGACCACAATTCTTTTTTTGACAGCCCGTTTTGACCAAAGGTTTCAAAGTTCTTATCCAGGTGCATAGAACCGATGGGCTGTAAACTTAATTCGGTCCTGACATCTTTGTTCGCTTTCAGATATTTCTGCCCGAAGGTTGTTAGTTGTGATTGCAATGCGGCGACCTGATGTCCTTCGCGCGCCATAACGAAGCATTCTGCATTGCGGTGAAGTGCACCCCATGCATTTTCCGGGGAATAGAGGCCCGGAGCAATGGCCTGCAATGTTTTGAGCGATCCTGCAAAGTCAACCGGGATATCCGTGTTGGAGGGAAGATCCTGATATACACCAACGATCTGCAGCGGGATCCTGAAAGACCAGAGTTGTACTGTTTTTCCGATCGCACTGGCGGCGTTGTCAAAATATTTCCTGGCGAGACGCTCTGCGATCACCGCCTTATTAGGCTCGTCTAATGCTTTAGCGTTCCCGGCAATAAACTTAAAACTGAGCATATCAAAGATGCCCGGCTCCGCCCAGAACAATCCACCGCTTTCTTTGAATTTTTTTTCATCTTCTAACCCTTCAGATGGAATATAAACCTGTGCATTGCCTATGTTCCAAAGGGCGCCAATCCTATCCAACTGGGGAAAATCCAAACGCATCGCATCCGGCAGGCCCATTGGGATGCCGGCCGTACGAACTGAAGGTTCGTTATTGCTTTTCGAATACTGGGTGGCCGTTACCCGGTAAACGCGCTCTTTGTTCTTCTGGAAATCCTCAAAAGATAATTCATGCCGTATGATCAGGAATAACATCAGGCTGGCTGCAATACCAATGGCCAGTCCCAGGATATTCAGCAGGGAAAATCCTTTCCGTTTCCAGAGAAAGCGGAATGTTGTTGTAAAAAAGTTGGTCAACATGACAGCTGTGGGTTTCTTGTATAATGGTAATTCGATCGGTGATAAACGCGTCCAAAGTCAATACCAGATTTTAAGTGGCTGGTTTCCAGGCGAAGATCAGAGCCGTTGTAAACGGTGTGTCCGCTTTCGATACGATCAGTGTATTAAAAATGTGCGGGTCTTCAGCGATCGACTTTCTTGCCGCGGGCAACAGTCTAACGGAAAAAATCAACCGGTATGGTGAGCAAATGAGACGCTGCATCGGTGAATGCAGTTAGAGATTGATATTGTAGGAGTGTTTGTTCTCGCACATCACAAAGGTGCTGTGCGTACTTCCGATACTTTTCACTGAACCGAGTTTATTGAATACGAATTCCTGGTAATGCTTCATGTCTCTGGCATGAACTTTCAGCAGGAAATCGAAATCGCCGGAGATGTTGTAACATTCAACAACCTCATTCAGCCGCATGATATCCGTAACAAATGCATGCCCGATGCTTTTGTCATGTTGCTTGAGTTTGATGTTGCAGAACACGATCAATCCGTAATTGAGCTTTTCCGCGTCAATCAACGCAATATATTTTTTAATGAATCCATTTGCCTCCAGCCGCTTTACTCTTTCGAAAACCGGGGATGGAGAAAGATTTACTTTGGCGGCAAGCTCCTTCATCGTGTAATTGGAATTGTTTCCAAGCATCTTCAGCAATTGGTGATCGATATGATCCAGCTCTTCAGGCATAGAATAAATTTCTGGTTACCGGTTAAATGGAGATGTTACTCCATTAAATTATTTGGCGAAAATACCGTTTTGCAGATTTTTAAACCAAAGATTTTCGTTAATAAAAGTTGATTGATCTAATGGAATACATTTATGCAGTATTTAGTGCTGAATAATGATTGGTTTGCCAATCGCAATCCTGCCGCAGGTCAGCTGTCAGGATCTCCCGAAAGCACACATTAAATCTTAAACAACATGCTAACGCAAAATCTCGGCTACCCGCGGATCGGTGGTCACAGAGAACTCAAAAAAGTATCTGAGCAGTATTGGGCCGGTAAAAGCAGCCTTGAAGAACTGCGGCAAGTCGCAAACAAGATCAAAGAAGAGAACTGGCGAACTCAGCTTGCAGCCGGAATAGATCTCATTCCCTGTAACGACTTTAGTTTTTATGACCAAACACTCGACACAAGCCTGATGCTTGGCGCTGTGCCGAAGCGGTATTCGCCCGTGCTGTCGGCAGCAGGATCCGGCAATGAAATGGATGTATATTTTGCAATGGCGCGGGGCTATCAAAAAAATGGCCTTGATATCACTGCTATGGAAATGACG
>JBEVKW010000363.1:0-56103 GCA_040509495.1 Chitinophagaceae bacterium
ATTGGCCGGGGATAAGTAAGTTCTTCAAACTCCGGTACCCATTTTTTTATATAGGTCAGCGCCGAATCAAACTTTTTCGTTTGAATGTAAGGATTGAAGATCCGGAAATAAGGAGCAGCATCGCAACCGGTGCCAGCCGCCCACTGCCAGTTCCCGTTATTCGCTGAAAGATCATAATCCAGCAGTTTTTCACCAAAATACGCTTCGCCCCATCTCCAGTCTATCAGCAAATGCTTGGAAAGAAAAGAGGCCGTGATCATCCGCACACGGTTATGCATAAAGCCGGTTGCATTCAATTCCCGCATTCCGGCATCAACGATCGGGTATCCGGTTTCTCCTTTACACCACGCGCGGAATTCTTCCTCATTGTTTCTCCACTTGATCTTATCATATTCCGGTCTGAAAGAGTATTGCACTACGCGCGGAAAATGCCAAAGAATGGTTTGAAAAAAATCCCGCCAGATCAATTCTCCCAGGAAAGTTTCGCTTAACGTTCCTGCCTCGCGGGCAAGTTCCCTGACACTGATGGTTCCAAACCTGAGATGCACGCCGAGATGGGTGGTTCCCCCGTCAATGCCGGGAAAATCGCGCTGGTTTTTATAATCTTTCACAGTTGCCGGTTTCCATTTAACAGAGGGAAATGGCTTGTTCACTTCTGTAAAGTCCATTGAAGCCAGTGAAGGAATTTGTTTTGGCGCATGCTGAAAGAGATTCCTGTAATACTTTTTACAGGGATAGGATTTGAGGTAAAACTCATTTAAAATCGCCTTCCACTTTCGCGAGTAAGGAGTGTACACCGTGTAAGGTGTTCCATCATCTTTTACTACTTCGTTCTTTTCAAATATCACCTGGTCTTTATAACTGTGGAAAGATGCACCGGAATCCTTAAGGATGTTCGCGATCTTTTGATCACGATCACGTGCATACGGTTCGTAATCGCCATTGGTAAAAACCTTTTCCACTTTATAATCTTTCAGCAGGTCTTTAAACACCTCTTCCGGCGTTCCGTAACGTACATCGAGGGTTGCTCCTTTCTTTTCCAGTTGCTCCTGCATATGCAGCAATGCTTCCCGGATGAACTCTACGCGCCTGTCTGCCCGATCTTCCAGTTCATCAAGAATATTTTTGTCGAAAATAAAAACAGGTACAACGGGGTTAGCCCCTTTTAGTGCATGATAAAAAGCGGCATTATCATCCAGCCGTAGGTCACGCCTGAACCAGCATATATTAACGGGTGACTTCATAAAACCAAGTAGAATTAGGACCAGAGCGTTTCAATAAATTGTTTGTGTAAGGAACGCGTCTTGTTGTGATTAAATAGGTTGTTTTCAAGACTGCCTACCCACCGGATGCCATTCATCGCGTTTGTGAGAAATATCTCATCGGCGTCGAGGGCATCCTCCGGGGAGACGGCCCGTTCTTCGACCGTAAGACCCGAGGCCTGCATTTTCTCAATCAAATATTGCTTCATTACTCCTGCAACGCCACCCTGCGCAGTGTCAGGCGTAATGAATTTATCCCCTTTTACAAGGAATACATTGGCAATAGACGTGTCGGCAATATTGCCTTCCGCATTTAAAACCAGGCAGTCATTCCATTGCTGTTGTTTGGCAAATCGGGCTGCCATGGCATAAGGCAAATAGTTAGCCGATTTAAGCGTAGAAAATATATCCATGCTTTTTTTCGCGTGCGGAAAAACCCCAATAACGAGACCATTTTCATTAAGCTGATTGGAAGTGGGATTCCCTGGCCAGCATTCTATTATATAATGAGGGCGATCGCGGTCATACTCGTAAATCCCCCCATTGCCGCGGGAGACCGACAGGCGGATTCTGGCCAGGCGGCTACAGTTGTTCTTGTTGCAAAGAGTGACTATATCAGCGTTGAGTTTTTCCGCAGTAAAAAAAGCAGATGTGGAAAACTCCAGCAGCCTGAGAGAGCTGAACAGGCGGTTCATGTGAAGGTGCAACAGCGGCATTCGCCCGTTCACCATCTTGATGGTCTCAAAAAGACCATCCCCATAACGATAGCTTTTGTCATCCGCCGCCAGCACCGGGTCGCTGCTTTTGATAATTTTTCCGTCGAAGCAAATGTGCATAATGTTGATAATGACTCTAAAATACGAAAATTCGATGGCCGCGGATGGTAGGTAAACCAATGAAAAAGCCGCTCCTCCCGGAGCGGCTCGAATCTAAGCAATTAGTCTCTTTTAGTTTTGCTCAACCAAACCGGCTTTCACGGCATACATAACGAGGCCGGCCATTGATTTGGTGCCCGTTTTGGTTTTGAGCTTGTCGCGAATAGCCTCTACTGTACGAGGGCTAAGGTCTACGATATCCGCGATCTCCTTTGTGCTTTTTTCATCACACATCAGTTTAAGGATCGTAATTTCTTTATCAGTCAGCTGAACATCCTGCGGCATAGACGACTCTGCAGTTCGCTTTGTACGCAAGCCACTCAGCAACGCTTTGTTAGTCAGGTCATTAAAGAAGAAATCTTGCTCAAAAACTGTCTTGATCGCATCATAGATCATTTCAGAACCAGATTCTTTTGTAAGATATGAGTTCGCCCCGATTTCCATCATCCGGGAGATCACCGAATGGTCATTGTGCATAGAAAGCATGATCACTTTCACGCCCGGATAAAGTTTCTTGATCTCAGGAAGCGTGGTCAGGCCGTCCATGATCGGCATTTGAATATCCAGCAAAATAACATCCGGCTGGATATGACGAAGAAGGTTGAGCAGTTGCATCCCGTTTTCAGCTTCAGCTACCATCTGAATATCCTTACGGCTTGACAAAGACGTCTTAACACCGGTACGGAATAATGCATGGTCATCTGCAATGGCAACCTTAATAACTGAGTTGGTCTCGTGATTTTTCATGGGTTTGATATTGGTAATAAAAGGCGGACTTAAGTATTAATTCCGGTGCAAGATGAAAAATTCCGGTTACATATACCATAGTAAAACTACTTGATTTGGTATTTGTGGAAAGTACCGCTACTAGCTGAGTATGAATTTGTACGATAGGGTCATCGTTAATTTACGATGGCATATAATAGAGCTTTTTCTACCCGTTCCGTATTTACCATAATTTTTAAATCAGGGATTAGTGCTCTTGTTAACATTCCATTGTGGATATATTTTTGTTTCAGAAAGTTGATCGCTAAGGATGACTCGTTTATCCTTCTCTATCCAATGTCCAAACCGTCCAGAAAGTTATTTCCAATCCTTTGATAAAACCAGACGACACTCTCCCGGCCATCAACTTTCTATTTTTTTTGATACAGTCCCGTTTTGAATCCGTTCAAAATGAAAAAATGGCTTAATCAAAAACCATTGAACATTAAACTTGATTCCAGGTTCGACCCTATTTATTTTAACGCTTTTTCTTTCATAACAGTAACGTAAGGAACCTCTCCGAAAGGAGGGGTTTCCTTTTTATGAACGTCAATGGAGTACCTGACCGCGAAAAAACCAGCCGTCATTGCGAACCGGGTCCTGATCTTCCTCTATTCGGACAATACGATAAGAAGAGTTGAACCATTCACCTGACGTGATCCGCAATTGCCGATCTTATTCAACAACACGTATAAGTTGCCGCCCGCTTACAACACCTTTAGCGTTTACACCTTCGAGAATGACAGAAAAAATGCCCGTAAGATCATTGGTATAAAATGAAATGGTTGCTTCTCCATTTTTGTCTGTAACCGTTTGCGGTGACCAGTAAATCGTGCTCAACTTCTCAGGGTCCGGAGGATTGAATGCAGCGTAATCCGCTATGTAAAATTCCTTCGCGTAATAGCGACCCTTCAATTTGTGCAACACTTCAGCTGGATTTGCATATTTATTCCTGCCAGCACAATGATATACAACCGAGCTTCCACGGTAGTGGTAAACACCGCCGTCTACGGCAGGTGTTCCATTACGGTGATTTCCACAATTGAGAATATTATTCATGCACACATAATCACTGCAGGACTGGCTGTTGAACGTTTGCTGGCCGCCCCACCGATCTTCGTTTTTTGTGGAAGACTTTACAACAACAGCTCCGAGCGTCTGTACTTTGTTTAGCGTTTCTTCATCTGCCGGCATCACGGCCCTCGCTCCTTCCGGCTCCGGATAAAATAAACCAGCGAGCTGTTTATTCAGGGAGTCTCTGCCATGATTGAATTCAATGGTAAAATCCTCTTTATTCTTTTCGTTGATGATCACATTAAGATAGCTATCAGGTGAAAGCGCCGTCATTTCCGGGGCAAAGGCAAAATATCCGGAAGAATCTGTGGTAAGAATCGGTAACCCGGCACCTCCGATCGCAGTAACCACAACAGGTTTTTTCAATCTTTTGTTATTGATGTTTTTTACCCATCCGGAAAAAGCCAGGTCCTGTTGCCAGTCTACAGGCTTTTCTACACTCTTTGGCAAAGGCTGCTGATAGCGCGTCCAGCAACGGACCAGTAATAACATTTCAAGATCCGCTTTTGAGCCGATGTTATAACCTGCAATCCTGGGTATAACCCCCATCGCCTCATATTCCTTGAAATAGAAATAAGGAACGATATCCTGGAACCGGGTAGTATCGACCCTTCTGACAAGTGCTGTACTTAAGGAAAAACTTCCGGGCAATGGCGTTCCGCTAACATCCTGCATCCTGATCTTCAACTGAACCTTTGACCTGCGATGATACTGCTGTGAATCAGTTTTGATCACAGCACTACTTATCGAATCGTACCCTTTAAAAAAAGTCCTTTCCGCCAATGGCTGCAATGTTGAATCGAATACGGTAAATGTCGCCAACCCTACGGGCAAGCTATCGAGCGGGATGCGCAACATTGCCGTTGGCCTGTTAAGCTGTACAGATGAAAAATTATACACCTGGCGATAGTCGTGCACCAATAAAAAAAAGTTATTCCCCACATCTTTACTTTGGAACTTCACTACCAGCGTGTCATCTGTTACAGCCCGGCTTACAGCAAGCACTACTCCCTTACGTTTTACCTCGGGTATCCTCATTGCAATTATCTTTTTAGCATTATCCTCCAGGGAAACTGAGTAAATACTTTCCGCACGAGGAGTGAACTGTATCACACCCAGACCGGCCGCCGTTGACAGTTTCGCTACAGGCACACCATTCTCGAGCAGTTGTCCTTTTATAGTAACAACTTTCCCGGCGCGATCGGTAACCTCAAATGAAGTACGCGTTGGCAATCCATCTATCCAGTCGCCGCCTTCGGGGAACCATCTGAAGGAAATTTCGTTTTCTAAAAATGATAAGGGGATACTTGCTGCCAGTAAGGCTGATTCTTTTTTAATAGTAACTTTCATGTCGATCTTGCGGATCAGCGAATCAGATTGCACCGCCAGTGGCACTTCACCAAACGGCGTCACGATCATCTTTCCGGCTTTCATCAATCTGTCATCTCCAAACATCTCATAGTTAAATGAAGCGCCCGTTGCATTGAACATCTGCTTATTGGTCACCTGGGCCAAAAACCTGATGGAGTCCGTCGCTTTATAATCCCTCAGTTCTACACGGAATGGATCGATGCCGGCATATTTAATAGATAGCTGTTGCTGAAATACCTGCGGATTTCTTTCCTTGTTTACGACGTTAGTATAAGCGACAAGATTATAATCTCCTGCAGGAAAACTATCGGCAACAAAAATATTTCCCGCCGCTATCCCGTCTTCCATCACGAAGTTCGCGGAGCCAACTACTTCATGAGTTATACGATGACTTAGCAGCACGTGCAAGGTATGATATTCATTCAACGGCCTGTCTGCCCGTAGCAGGTATGCGCTGAACCAGATATTCTCATTGGACGTGTAAACCGACTTATCAATATGCAGATACAATTGCGAAGATGAAGCGAACAATGAATCACGAAGAATAAATTGCCGGAAAATTGCTTCATCCTTGCGTTCCTGCTGTGCCAGCGATACATTCGAAAAGGAAAGCAACAATAGAAGGAAAACGAATATGCTACGAGCCATCAGCGAATATATCAATTACAGATCATATTCGTTCACAGATCTTCCAATGCCTTATGCTGCTCTGTAAAGCGATGCATGGCATCGTTGAATAAAGAATTAAGTGGTGAGTGCCCGGCTTTTATTTAAATACAAGTTTCACCATAACGGGGAAATGATCGGAAGGAAATTTGCCATGATATGTATCCGTCAGCACACCATACTTTTTAACGTTGAACTGATCCGTCACAAAAATATGATCGATGATCTCGGTCGACGGATTATTTGTACGGAAACTATTAAAAGTTCCGTTATTTACATAACGCTCCATTGCCAGTTGGTACGCATCTTTAATAAAACCGCTGTTCCTTAATAAAAGATACCATTCGCTTTGATGACCGCCATTGAAGTCGCCCGTGAACACAACAGGATTTTTCCCTGCGATCTGCCGGATCTTCTGGAGCATTAACTGGCTGCTTTCTTTACGCGCTTCCACTCCCTCGTGATCATAGTGAACGTTAAATGCATACAGAACTTTGCCGCCTTTTTTCATTTTCAGTTTTAGCCAGGAGCAGATCCTGTTCAGCCGCGCATCCCATCCGGGACCAGGTTTTTCAGGCGTTGCAGAAAGCCAGAAGCTTCCGCTATCAAGGACAGAGAACATTGATCTTCGGTAGAAGATTGCCGAGTGTTCTCCTTTAGTTTTACCATCATCACGCCCCACACCGTAATAGGCAAAATCAGGAACATTGGTCTGAAGATCCTGCAACTGATGATGTAAACCTTCCTGAGTTCCTACTATATCAAAATCATGAAAGCGGATCATTGCTGCGGCAATCGGTGCGCGGTCTTTCCAAAGATTTCCACTGTCTCGCGGATTATCATATCGTATATTAAAAGAACCAGCGATGATCTCCTGCGCATTTCCTTTTCCTGCAATCATGCTGCTTATCAGTAAAAACAAATAGACACGCTTCATTCTTGTATTGGAATTTGATGAATCTGATCTCAAATGTAAAAAATCAAGGCAATAAGCAGCATAAAATCTGTCCTGAACGTGGCAGGATCTATTATGATCAGCGGCTATATCCTTATGTTCACTGCCGATGTTCCCGCGATCAGCGTAACCTGTGAAATAGGCATTTGCCCAATTGCCATTCGGTGACCGTGGTATACAGCAATGCAGCGTTGGCTACGACAATAATGGCTGAGGTTAAAGTAAAAGAGAAGGCTTATCCATGTCTTTAAGCATCACGCCTGATTGACCGATGCGGAAAGCTTCGTTGATGAGGTACGTTATTTTTAACGCGGCTGCTGTATAGCTCAACCCTCCCGGATGGATATTTGAGACACAGTTTCGGCTGTCATCTGTAAGCCCGGGTGTTGGTTTGAAAGTCAGATAGGCGCCGAGGCTGTCAGCTACGGTCAGGCCTGGCCTTTCTCCTAAAAGAATCAACGACAGATCAGCCCTGCACCAGTTCCCGATCTCGTCGGCGACAGCAACCCTTCCCTGCTTTACTATGAACAGGGAATTGATGTGTTGCCGGGCCTGTTTCAATGAAGGTATCAATTCAGATAATAAAGGGATCACATGGTGATCGACGGCCTTAGCGGAAAGCCCATCACTTATAACGATCACGATACCCCCGTAACTTTTTTTCCCCTTTACTATATCGATGGCTGCATGGTCGAGCTTCCTTCCCAGACCCGGATCAAGTAAGTACGGTTCGCGGTCTTTCGCGAGGCTTTGCGATTTCATCACAGGAAGATCAAATGCTTCCAGTTGAGCAAGCAGCGAGGCTTCGTTCAGCGACGCATAGATTGCGTCCCGCGCATGCGCGTGTGCCATCTTCAATGCCAGGGATTCCTTCAAGGGCAGTACACCTCCGGTATGTCCTAAAGCGATCCTTGCGGCAGTAAACTTGCGCAGAGATGACCATGCATCTGGCTGGATAAAAAATTTATGAAGTGAGCGATCGTCCATCTATCCAAAACTTAATAAAGGATGAGCAGAAGTAACCGGCAGCTGTTTTCCCTGTTCGTTCATGATACCCTGTCTTTGCAACCATTGTTCGAATTCGGGGGCGGCCCTTTTTCCAAGCACACGTCTGACATACAGCGCATCGTGGAAAGAGGTGGATTGATAATTCAGCATAATATCGTCTGATCCGGGAACGCCCATTATATAATTACATCCTGCGACGCCCAGCAATGTAAGCAGGTTATCCATATCGTCCTGGTCTGCGTTGGCATGATTGGTATAACAGATATCGACACCCATTGGTAATCCAAGCAATTTACCACAAAAATGGTCTTCCAGTGCTGCACGAATGATCTGCTTGCCATCAAAAAGATATTCAGGACCGATAAATCCTACCACAGTGTTGACCAGCAATGGATCAAAATGCCTGGCAACAGCGTAAGCCCTGGCCTCACAGGTTTGCTGGTCGATTCCCGCATGAGCTCCCGCAGACAAAGAACTGCCCTGGCCTGTTTCAAAATACATCAGTTGGTTGCCGATCGTTCCGCGGTTCAATGTCAATGCCGCATCATGCGCCTCCTTTAACAAGGAAAGATTTATACCAAAACTGGTATTGGTCTTTTCAGTGCCGCCTATCGACTGAAATACAAGATCAGCAGGTGCTCCCAAACCAATCGCCTGAAGCGTAGTTGTAACGTGCGACAGCACGCAACTCTGAATGGGGATCCCGAACCGGGTTCTTAATTCGTCTATCAACCGCAGAAGTTTTATCACGATATCCGGATTATCCGTAGCAGGATTTATTCCTATAACCGCATCCCCGCTACCGTACATGAGTCCGTCAATAATACTTGCTGCAATACCTTTCTCATCATCCGTTGGGTGATTTGGCTGAAGACGGGTTGACATGCGACCTGACAACCCGATCGTATTTCTAAAGCGCGTGACTATTTCGATCCTTTGAGCTACATTGATCAGGTCCTGGTTTCTCATCAGTTTGGAAACCGCAGCGACCATTTCGGGGGTCAGGCCTGGTGAAAGCTGAGCAAGGGAATACCCATCTGCATTATCGCTTAACAACCAATCCCGGAGATCACCAACTGTAAAATGAGACACTGGTGCAAAAGCATTTTTATCGTGAGTATCAACGATCAGCCTGGTAACTTCGTCGTCTTCGTATGGGATCAGCACCTCGTTCAAAAAATCTTCCAGGAGTATATCAGCGAGTGCCATTTGAGCAGCAACGCGCTCTTCATAGGTCGAAGCCGCCACTCCGGCAAGCACATCTCCGGAACGCAGTGGCGATGCTTTTGCCAGAACGGTTTTAAGGTCGTTGAATGTGTAGCTGATATGTCCAATATTACACCTGTAAGCCATACTATAAATTTACTGCAGCACCCTGCTTTGCTTTTTCCATAAATAGAAAATAAAATATGCCCCTGTCAGTATTCCGAAAAATAATAAGCTCAATGCCGGATTAAAATATATCACGGCTATAAGACAAAGCACGGATAATAAAAGTGCCAGCAATGGGAACCAGGGATAAAACGGCGCACGGAAAGGGCGTATCATTTCGGGTTCTGTTTTTCTCAGTTGAAAAAGACTGACCATGCTCAGTATATACATTACCAGGGCGCCTAATACTGACAGGAGGATAAGCTTATCCGTGGTGCCGGAAAGGACTGCAATAATGCCCACCACACCTCCGGCGATCAGCGCAAGGTCAGGCGTCTGTCTTTTTTTATTTACCGCAGCGAGCAACGACGGAAGATAACCGGCGCGTGCAAGGGCAAATACCTGTCGCGAATAACCGATAATGATGCTGTGAAAGGAAGCGATCAATCCGAATAAACCGATCCCTGCAAAAATTCGCGTGAGTTGATTGTCTTTACCAAGAACCCGCCCGATCGATTCCGGCAAAGGATAGTCGATAGAAGACAAGGTTTGCCAGGGTCCTATACCGCCCGTTAAGATCATTACGCCGAGTGCAAGAAACATCAGTGTTACGATTCCGGAGATATATCCTCTCGGGATAGTTTGCTGGGGATTGCGTGTTTCCTCCGCTACCATTGCAACTCCTTCGATAGCGAGGTAAAGCCAGATCGCAAATGGGAGTGCCGCGAAAACGCCCGCCGCCCCAAAAGGAAAGGCATCAGTAGAAAAATGTCTCCATTCAAAATGCGGGGCAACAATTCCCATATAGATCAACAACTCAACCACCGCGAGAATGGTTACAATCAGGGTAAAAATTGCAGACTCTTTTATTCCCGCGACATTGATGACCGTAAATATCAGGTAGCAAACAATGGCGCAGGCCTTTATATCGATGAACGGATACAAGAAGTGAATATAGCTCCCCAATGCAAAGGCGATAGCCGGTGCTGCGAGAAGGAATTCAAATAATGTTGAAAATCCGGCAATGAAACCTCCTACAGGTCCAAGTGCCCGGTAGGCATAAGCAAAAGGGCCACCTGCATTCGGGATCGATGTACTTAATTCCGTAAAACTGAATACAAGGCACACATAAAGGATGGTGACTATAATGGTAGCTACCAGCAACCCGCCTGTTCCGGCAACAGCCCAGCCGTAATTCCAGCCAAAATATTCGCCGGAAATAACGAGGCCAACAGCAATTGCCCAAAGATGGATCGAGGTGAGCACTTTTTTTAACGGAGCCGGAGAGTTTGCCATAATATTAGTTTGGTGATAAGACAGCAGCCGTTAATACGGGGAAGATAAGGCAAAATAGCCACATCTATTTTCCCGCTATAGTAAGCACCTTCTTACGATTCAAAGACAAATGAGGATAGGTAAATAAACGATGAACTGCATTCTAATAGTTACGCGACCTGCCGCCCCATATAATTTTTTGTACAAGTTGAATGGTGATACAGACAATAAACACGGCGAGTCCGCAGATCATTGCGGCGTTCCTGTCGGGGTATTTCAGATAGACCATTATACCTGCCAGACTGGAGGTATTGATCAATACAAGCAGGTCCTTTAATCTCAACTTCATGCGCATCTTTTTTGGAATAATTATGATGGCAAGCTAAGCAGGCTGACAGATGATCCCTCGGGAAATAAAACGTAATAAATTGTTTTTTTCTCTTTGTCATCCGAAGTGATAATCCTAAAAGACCACTCCTGCTTTTTTAGTTTTTCCTTTTTCAAATCAGATCTAAGTGTTTTTAATTAACAATAATTGAGGATTACATTTAAAAACAAATCGGCTCTGATATCCGCGGGAAAAAAACGGGAAGAATATGTTTTTTTCCCGCGCTAAAAATTCAAATCCATCCTATTTTAGAGACGTTATGGAGAAAATATATTTACACTGGAAGGTTTGTTTTTTTACGGAAGCGATATTGGTTGTGCTGCTGATGGTGGCTTTATGGGTTTCATTGAAAAATAGAAAGAGGCATGAAGAGTTGAGATTTTTTCCGATTTATATCAGCTGCCTATTAATTGTCTTTTTCTCAGTGTATACTTCACTTTATTCATCTAGAGTTCATCTCTTTACAATTACGAAATTGAATTTCGTAAACTATGTAGATTATTTTTTCATATTGATTGAGTTATTCATTTTTACTCATTTCTTTTCAAAAACCTTATCCAATAGGAAAATCAAATCCGCTCTTCTCATCATATCAATAGTATTTATCCCTTACTTTTTCTCTGAGCTATATTTTGACAAGTATTTTCCCAGAAGCATATCAGAAAGGAGCCAATCCAGAGTATATACAGTTGAATCATTAATATTGCTTTTACCTTGCTTCTTCTACTATTATGAGTTGTTCAAGAAAGCTCCAATTTTGGACTTGAAAAATGAACCTTCATTTTGGATTGTAACAGGATGGTCTTTTTTTGCCACCTGCACACTCCCTTATTCATTGATGGAAAACTATCTAAGAGATAGCCACTCCACCTTAATGACGGAACTATATTCAGTTTTTTATATTTTTTATACTTTATTATTTACAATGGTAATTCGAGCTTATTTATGCAAGAAAAGTTACACATAACCATCTTCTTGGGGTTGACGACGCTCCTCATTTTATTGCTTGGAGGAGCGATCATTGTTGTAGTATATGTTTATCAACAAAAGCGACTTGTCTATCAAAACACATATAACTCGTTAAAGCTTCAATATGAAAAAAATCTAATCGCTTCTCAGCTTGAAGTTCAAGAAAATATGTTTCGCCACATCTCGCAAGAAATACACGACAACATTGGATTGACGTTATCTCTGGTTAAACTCCAACTTAACACAATGGATATAAAAAATACGGAAAGGGCACAAATTCAAATATCATCCTCGATCGATCTCCTTGGAGAATCGATAGGGCACCTTAAAAATATCTCTAAAAGCCTAAACTCGGATATTATTAATAGTTACGGTTTAACCAAAGCCGTCGAGATCGAAATTGCAAAAGTTGAAGAGTCTTCGCCATTGAAAATAGATCTGACTGTGATGGGAGACCCGTGTTACATGGATTCTCAAAAAGAACTAATAATTTTTAGAATGATTCAAGAATCTTTTAATAACATAATCAAACATTCTCACGCAACGAAGGCAGAGTTAACATTGGAATACCTAAAAAATCAACTCTTTTTAACAGTGTCCGATAATGGAAAAGGATTTATTCACTCCACATTTGGAGAACACTCTGTTAAGGGAAAAGCTGGCCTCAAAAATATGGAATCTAGGAGTAAGATGATCAGAGGTGAGATGAGCATCGATACGAAATTGGGACACGGAACAACATTAAAATTTACTATTCCGATTTAACATGGAGCTCAAGGAAAAAATAATCAGAGTCGCACTCGTAGATGACCATGTTCTGCTACGCAATGCATTAACAATATTGATCAATAGTTTTGAAAACTGCCGTGTAGTAAATGAATCTTCCAATGGAAAAGAAATCAGGGAAGCGATAGAGAGCGGTATCATACCAGATCTTATCATTATGGACCTTAATATGCCCGTGATGGATGGCTTTGAAACGGCCGAATACCTTCATGCAGAACATCCACAGATCCCCATTCTTATGCTGACAATGTACGATTCAGAATTATCCCTGATACGGCTGTTGCAAACTGGTGTGAAAGGCTTCCTGAAAAAAGATATTCACCCGGCGGAACTGAAATTTGCTATCAGATCTGTTGTGCAGTCGGGCTTTTATTATTCAAACCACACAACGGGTAAACTCATTAACCTTTTCAGAAGCAATAATGAAGGACATATCCCTTTGCAAAAATCCTTACTGACCGTGCAGGAGATCCAGTTCATGCAAATGATCTGCTCTGATCTCACATATAAGGAGGTTGCACAAAAAATGGGACTTAATCCCAGATCAGTTGACACGCTTCGGGATCAGCTATTTATTAAACTTGATGTTAAGAGCCGCGTAGGGCTTGCAATGCTTGCTATTCGTCACGGTATTGTGACTTTTTAGCTAATCTCCGGCAAGTTTTGCAATGATATAAGCGCGGGGAGCGCCCAGTGAATACTTCTTTTTTCCCGGGATATCGTAAATTTCTTCCAGTTGGAACCCCGATGCACTCAACAACGCCTCGATCTCATTTACGGAGTATATATAATCTATCGCCGTTTTACTTTCCGAAGAAGAATCCGTTCCGGTCATACGCGTTTGTGTCTCGATCCGCGTTGGGTGAAACATGAAGACCGACGTAGAATTAATATTGATGCCGCCATGAGTGGCTTCGGACTTCTCTGCAAAATGTGGTATGACCGTTTCAGCAAGAGACCAGCTGTTTATCAGCAGACGTCCTCCGGGCTCAAGGGCTTCTGCCCAGTTAGCAAGGAGAACGTGCGTGTCGTTTGCGTCAAAAAAATTGAGGCTGTTCCCCATGCAGATGATCATTTTGTATTTCCCGGCGGGGCGATATTCGAGAACGTTTTCCTGCAAGGCCTGCAGGGGGAGGTTAAGTTCTCCCGCTGTAGCGCGTATCTCGGCGATATAATCAGGAAGATTGTCGATTGCTGTGACCTGCATTCCTTTTTCCGCAAGTGCTATAGAATGCCGGCCATAGCCACACATCATGTCCAATACCTTATCGCCGGGCTTTAACTGAAAGTATTCGATCAGGAATTGTACTTCCCTTGAAGTTAATTGCTCCGGAATTATTGCCTTCCAGATATCCTTGTAATGTCCATCAAAAAAGGAGTCATTGATATTGTCCATACCTGTCCACGGATATCTATTCAAGTAATTTATTACGCATGGCATACATCACCAGGCCAGCGATCGTTTTGGCACCCACTTTCTGTTTCATGTTCTGCCTGATGGTCTCAATCGTTCTGGGACTTAAAAAAACTTCCTTGGAGATCTCCTCAGTGGTTTTATCCTCCGCGATCAATTTGAGTATCCTGATCTCTTTTTCGGAAAGCTTGACGGGGTTGGGGTAAAATTGCCTTACTGTTTTCTTATGTTGCAATTTCAGGAGAACTGCTTTGTTAACCAGTTCGTTGAAGTAGAAATCATCATTCATGCAGGTGAGAATGGCCTGGTATATCTCCTCCGGATCGGTCGTTTTCGTGAGATACGCATTAGCGCCCATTTCCATCATTTTCGTAATCATTTCCTGATCGTCATACATCGTCAGCACAATGATCTTAACGCCTTCATACTCTTTTCTGATCATATTGATCGCGTTAATTCCATCTACCTCGGGCATGCGGATATCCATGAGGATAATATCAGGAAGTTTCAGCTGAAGCTTATGCATCAGGTCTTTACCATCCTCTGCCTCCCAGATTATTTTCAGATACTCTTTGTCTTTTAGGGACATACGTATCCCATCCCGGAAAATCTTGTGATCATCAGCGATGGCGACTTTGATCTGCTGAGTTGTCATAGTAAGCTTTGGTTTATGCGATCAACTGAATGGTAGCCTGTCACAAGCAATCACACAGAACAATGAGGACAGGTAGGTGTATTTTTCCGATGCCAAAAGTAGTGTTTTTATTTTCCCTATCCTTTTCAGTTTCAAAAAATTGACCTTGACGGACGGATGATCCGCTGCCTGCCCTGCCGCGGTTGGTTCAACCCAGCCCTGTCTGCCTTACGTAAACTTCGTACATTTATAATAGAAAGCTTACGATTTTGCGCGTATTTGCTGATAAACGGAAACCAGGCAATACTGCGCTTGTTTGGACAAATATGAGGATATACTTTTGATGTAAGTTGATTGACGGGGTTATACGTTACATTCATCCAATGCCCGGAAATCCGCTATCAAGTGGAAAACCGTCCATAAAATGATTTCCACTATTCGCTGAAATGCCAGCGAAATCAGAGGTCAATTAACTTCCTTCCCTGCTTGCTTGAGGCTATATGGGCCTGTCTACACACATGCTTTTTTATCAACATGCGTGGATAACGCTTGAGAAACTGACATTTCCTAAGAAGATTTCCTATTTGGGTCATGGTAAAATTACTATTTTAGCCTGGTAAAATCACTTTATTTCAGACGGCTAAATACTACGTATATTTTCATGAAACCCTTTACCAGCATGCATTTCATGGCTTTATAAGGGTTTTACAGTATCAAAATATCTGTGGATATACCCGCCTTTCGACGCAATTTTTACATCCGGAATCGATTCAAGCACCTAAAAAAGCGTTACTGTTATGAAAAAAATCACTATTTCAAGGGCTGTTATTAAGATTGAAGACCTTTCTGGCCTCATTTGGGAAGAATAACTTTACAAAAGTTTTAAACCTTTAAAAGTTTTTCTATTTTTGGACAAAATCCAAACAATAGAAAAACTTTTTTACTATATAGTCACTTATTCTTATCTCATGTTTCCCCTTTTTTATGTCTTTTCAAAAGAAAAAAAGGGACTGCCATTGCTTCTTGCAATATATGGGATAGTAGTCTGTTCATATCTGAACATCTTCGACTACTTGCAAGATTTACGAGCTTATAAGGTAATGCTAGTACTGCAAAATCTTTTTACAGCTTTTGAGTATTTAATTTTTACATCAATTTTCTTCTTTACAGGGGGGAAAAAGAAAAACAATATCATATTAATTCTGTCTATTGCGTTTATTTCATCCTTGATTTTGCTGGCAATATTTAGCTCAACAAATTTGCAGAGACCAGGGATAGTGCTTGATTCTATACCTGTTAGTACTGAAACAATACTAATATTTATCTATATCTTCTTTTTTCTGTACGATTATTCAAGAGCCGATTCAACAGAAAGTATATTCAACAACCACCTTTTCTGGATATCGGTGGGCTTGCTTCTTTATCTTGGTGGAACCTTCTTCTTTAATATTCTGGCCAATCAAATGTCGCGTGCCGAATTCGATACCTACTGGCATTACACCTACATGGCAGAAATTGCGAAGAATATTCTCTTCCTAATTGCTTTGTTCAAGATTTCTAAGTTTAAAAAAAAAGAACTAATCCCACAGGTTCGGATGCCCTACCTCGATATTGATATGAATTAATTCCCTATTTTACAATTTATGTTCTTCTTGCAAGCCACCAACCCATCATCAGGAGTTTCCTCAGTGCTCTTTATTGGCACTATGGGTATGCTTGTTCTTACTGTTGGCCTTGTACTGTTCATCATATTCCACCAACGCAAAGTGTCCCGCTACCAGCGTACACTCCAGAAAATGGAAGAAGAACAACAGAAGATCCTGCTGAATGCCTCTATCAAACTACAGGAGGAAGAACGCCAGCGCCTGGCAGCTGACCTACACGATGATGCAGGACCATTGCTTGCCACTGCAAGATTGTACTTAAATGAAAATCTCGTCAATCAGGATAAAGCCACGCAACTTCAATCCATTTTCCAGGCAAGACAGATCATTGACGATACCATTCAGCTGGTCCGTAATATCAGTCATAGCCTGATGCCCCCAACACTCAAGAACTTCGGTCTTGAATCTGCCGTAAACGATCTCTTCCAGAAGATCAGCGGCTCGGGAAGTATGAACGCCAGCAGCCGTTTTCATGATTACAAAGACCGCCTGAAACCTGAAAAAGAACTGATCGTATTCCGTATAGTCCAGGAACTGGTTAACAATATCCTTAAACACAGTAGCTCCAGCTTTATACATCTTACCCAGAATGTACACGGCGACAAATTCTACCTCCGCATTCACCACGATGGAAGAGGGATCATTCAAACCGATTTCGACAAACTGAACAAGAGTAATATCGGACTTGGCCTGAAGAATATCAGCAGCCGCCTGCGCGTTGTTCAGGGAAGCATTTACTTCGAAAAAGACATCTCGCAGACCTATTATAAAGTAACGATAGAATTACCTAAGGACGAACCCTATCAATAGTGCTGTTTATTTGCTAATTTTACCTTTTATCTGATACTTATGGGAATCATCAAGGTAGCTATTGCAGACGATCATAAAATCTTTCGAAAAGGCGTGATCCTTTCCCTAAGGCCATTCACCAATATCAAGTTCGTGCAGGAAGCAGAAAATGGTGATGAATTGCTCAATGGTATCAGCCAGTCAGATCCTGACGTTGTATTGATGGACCTCCGTATGCCCGGTAAAGACGGCATTGAAACCACAAAGATCATCAGCAAACAATATCCCGGTATAAAGGTACTCGTGCTTAGTATGTACGAAGATGAGCGCTTTGTCTACCACCTGATGGAAAATGGCGCAAATGGGTACATGCTTAAAAATGCAGAACCTCAGGAGATCAGAAGAGCGATCATGGAAGTATCCGAAAAAGGATATTACCTGAACAATTTTGTCAACCGCATTCTCCTCAAAAAATCCCACTCCCGTCAGAAGGTCGTTCCATCCCTGAACAATGAGATCACACTAAGCGATAAGGAAAAAGATGTGCTGAGGTTCATCTGCATGGAATTCACTGCTCAGGAGATCGCGCAGAAAATGGATATCAGCCCGCGCACCGTGGAAGCCATTAAAGACCGCCTGATGGAACGTTTCGGCAGTAAGAATACGGCGGGACTTGTTTTTTTTGCAGTAAAAAACAACCTGATCGACTAATATATCAAAAACGCATTTCCGGAATATTTCCTTTTATTACCAGCCTGCCGGCAGTCCTGGCTTGGATCTCTTCAACACTTACCCCAGGAGCACGCTCATTCAGTTCAAACCCTTCCTCTGTAACGGATAATACCGCGAGATCTGACACGATCTTTTTTACGCACCGTACACCTGTCAACGGCAGAGAACAAGCCGGTAACAGCTTGGATTCACCTTTGGGATTAGTATGCATCATTGCCACGATGATATTCTTAGCGCTCGCCACAAGATCCATAGCTCCGCCCATCCCTTTGACCATTTTTCCCGGGATCTTCCAGTTGGCTATATCACCCGTATCACTCACTTCCATCGCTCCTAATACGGTCAGGTCAACCTTGCCTGCCCGGATCATCCCAAAGCTCATGGCAGAATCGAAAAAAGCTGAACCCGGAATGGTGGTGATGGTCTGTTTCCCCGCATTGATCAGATCAGGATCTTCCTCCCCTTCGAACGGGAAAGGTCCCATTCCCAGCAGGCCGTTCTCACTTTGTAGCACCACATTGATACCTGCCGGAATATAATTGGCAACCAGCGTGGGAATGCCGATCCCAAGATTCACATAATATCCATCCTGCAACTCCTGCGCGATGCGGAAAGCAATCTGTTCTTTAGATAATGCCATGATGTAAAAATTAAACTTTCTGCGATTGGTTTAGCCCGCGCTTCTCTGACGTACGGTCTTTTGTTCGATGCGCTTTTCATATCCAGCACCCTGGAAGATCCGATGGACATAAACGCCGGGAGTATGTATGTGATTGGGATCGAGTTGTCCTGCCGGAACCAGTTCCTCCACTTCCGCAATGGTTATCTTCCCTGCCATTGCCATCAGCGGATTAAAGTTCCGCGCCGTGTCTTTATAGATCAGGTTTCCCTGCTGGTCGCCTTTCCAGGCTTTTACGATCGCAAAATCTGCGTTAAATGCATATTCAAGAAGATAATCTTTTCCATCGAAGTTCCGCACTTCTTTACCCTCTGCCACTTCAGTACCCACACCTGCTGGCGTGTAGATCGCAGGCATACCGTAACCGGAAGCCATGCAACGCGTAGCAAGCGTTCCCTGCGGTATGAGTTCAACCTCGAGTTCGCCACTGAGCAACTGCCGTTCAAATTCTGCATTCTCCCCCACATACGAGGAGATCATTTTCCTGACCTGTTTTTGCTTCAGCAAAAGGCCAATGCCAAAATCATCCACGCCTGCATTATTGGAAATACAGGTAAGACCTGTTACTCCTTTTCGAACAAGAGCTGCAATACAGTTCTCCGGAATGCCACAGAGACCAAAACCTCCCAGCATCAATACACTTCCGTCTTTGATATCCTGTATAGCCTCTTCCGCTGATTTAACCTGTTTATTCATATAGATCGTTAGTATAACTGAGCCTTGTTGCTATTCAACCGAAGGTTTGATTAAGGATGGTTTTCGCATCCGATCGAGCCTCCGGCGAAGTTTTACCGTATCAAGGACTTTTTTCAATGAGTCGGCAGCTTTTACAGCAGTATCTTTTTTCAATGAATCGACGGCAGCTGCTTTCTGCACTTCAGGTTCTACCTTGATCTTTCCGATAGAATCCATCATAGCCTTCATCTTCTGCGGATGCTGCTGATAATAGGCATAGCTTTTTACGAACTGTTCCCGCGTCACTTTGTGGATCTTAAACACCTTTTCATTCCATTTCAGACTCTCGGCAGCCTTGTCAGTACTGGCGTCTTTGTAAAAAACGTAGTTATTCAAAAAGTCTGAAGCACGGATCATGTCCCACAAAACAGCCTGCATCTTGGGTTGAGGTAAAATGCCTTCCGGCAGTTTGTTCTTATCCGTACAGGAAAACACCACTCCCGTCAGCAAAAGAAATATAAACCAGATTCGTTTCATCTTAATTCTTTGTAAGCATTGCCGTTTGTAATATCAATTTTAGACAGAATATCGGCAGCCCTGGTCTTTTTATCCCTGTCTGCTTTGGAAAACACTTTGATCAGCTCTGCACTTTTACCCTGTAAAAAAAACTGCAGGATCATCGAATTGGGATTTTCTGTATTCAATGTATTAAGAAAATTGAGGCTTGTCAGCACACCATTTCGCCCTTCATCTTCATTCTCATAAAACAGATCCATGCCAGACCGGTAATAGGAATACAGGGCGTCATGGATAAGCGCAAACCGGTTATTATTCAGATTTTCCGCCAGCCAGTAACGGTTCCGCTGGCTTTCGTAAGACCGCCAGCCGGTTATATCACGACTTTCAGGGGCATTGTTAACAATGTTCCAGGCCTTCTGAAAATAAGTATCTCCGCTCCGAAGTGCAAAAGAACCGTAATCAAGGCCCAATATGATATTTACGTAATAGGCAATTACGGCGGGAAGGTTGGCAACCGAAGGATCGCTCCCCTGCACTCTGTTCTCATTAAATTCAACGGGTTGAAATTCCTGGTACCGGAACACTACATTATCATCTATAAAATTGATCAGGGGGGAATCATAAGTGCTGTTGTAAACCGGCCTGGCTGCCTGCACTGTCAATGAAGCCTTGTACATGTTGTTCCCCATCTCCTGTTCAATGTTCAGCAGGAAATTACACTGTATCTTTTCGTTTGCCTGAAAGGCATCTTTTGTCCATTTCCGGTTGTTGACAAAGCTGGTCAGCGTATTTTGAAGAGTCTGGAAGATCTTTTTATCCACGTTCGTGCTTACACGGGTCGCCAGTACAGTCAGCCTCGCCTGGATCTCCTGGGCATATGACTGTTGCATAAATGCGATCACCACCGCAAACAACACAATTCTTTTAAGCATAGTAAGACGTAATTATTGTATCAACAATATCCCTGGCCACTTCTTCTTTTGTTTTTGTATCAAAACTGATCTCTTTTCCGCCGCGCTGAAAGATGGTTATTTTATTTGTGTCTAGACCAAATCCTGCGCCTGCATCATTCAAAGAATTCAAGACGATCATATCAGCATTTTTAGCCTCAAGTTTACTTAACGCATAATTTCTCTCATCTGTTGTTTCCAACGCAAATCCTACCACTATCTGCTTATTTTTCTTTTTTTCTCCTAGGCTTTTCAAAATATCTTTTGTCCGGGTAAGCTCCAGGTTGAAATGGTCTTCTTTCTTTTTTATCTTCTCCCGGGCTTTCACTACCGGTGTATAGTCTGCCACAGCAGCTGACATCACTGCAAGGTCAGCCGTTTCAAATATTTCCTGGCAGGCTTCATACATTTCGGCGGCTGAAGTCACGTTTATCACCTTAATGCCATTTGCGGAAAAAGCTGTACGAAGGGGGCCGGCAACAAGGTAGACCTCTGCGCCCTGGCGGTTCAATTCTTTTGCGATGGCTATTCCCATTTTGCCTGAAGAATGGTTTCCAATAAAACGCACCGGGTCAATAGCTTCGTATGTGGGTCCGGCAGTAACGAGCGCTTTACGACCGGAGAGTGGTTTTGCGGATGATAGTTTCTCTTCCAGGAAACGGAGTAACTGTTCCGGCTCGGCCATCCGGCCATCGCCAAACAGCCCACTGGCCAGTTCGCCTTTGGCAACAGGGATCACGATATTTCCAAAAGATTCGAGCAAACGAAGATTGTTCGCTGTGGAAGGATGGTGCCACATATCCTCGTCCATTGCGGGCGCAACCATTACGGGACAAGTTGCTGAGAGATACGTTGCCAGCAGGAGATTATCACATTGTCCGTGCGCCATTTTCGCAAGCGTATTACAGCTAAGGGGAGCGATAAGCATAATATCGGCCCAGCGTCCAAGCATTACGTGATTGGTCCAGCTTTGCTCATCAAAAAGATCTGTCAGTACCGGGTTCCGGCTCAGCGTGGAAAGCGTGAGGGGAGTAACGAAATCCTTCGCCGCGGGGGTCATCACCACACGTACTTCCGCGCCGGCTTTTACCAGCAGGCGGACCAGATGAACAGATTTATAAGCGGCAATACTCCCGCTGATGCCAAGCAATATTTTTTTTCCTTTGAGCATAGGTATTCAAAAATACCATATAAAAACAAACGATCCAGCAGCTTGCTGGATCGTTCAGATATTTAACATCCGTGAAAAGGGGATTAATCAAACAATTGATCTTCTCCTTTGCGGAAATACACTTTGCTGTCGATAAATTCCTGGGTAGCCAGCAATGCCGGGTTCGGCATTCTTTCATATGCCCTGGAGATCTCGATCTGCTCTTTGTTCTCGTGGATCTCTTCGAGGCTGTCTGTATGGCTGGCAAACTCGTCCAGTTTGTTATGTAATTCTTCTTTCAGGGAAATATTGATCTGGTTTGCCCTTTTAGCAATAATGGCAATAGATTCATATAAATTGCCCGTTCTGTTTTTCAGATCATCCAGGCTTTTTGTTTCCACATTGTTAGCGATACCAGCGCTAAGCTGGCGTCTCAACTTACTCATATATTGCTATTTAAGTTTTTAAGATTTGTTTGCGATAATCCGATATAACTTTCTACTTCTTTACGGTATTTGCTTTCTGGGAAGCGGTCTACAAATTCGTGACAAGCTTCGATAACATCTTCAAAACGCTCCACTTTCTTCTCTTCAACGCTCAGTTCTGCAAAGCGATAATACGATTTTATCGCCATAAATTTATATTCATCCAGTTTGGCAGATTCCGGATACGCGTTGATCAGGGTGGTAAATGCCACACCAGCTGCCCGAAACTGGCCCATATGATAATAAAGAAATGCTCCTTTATAGTCTTTCGTCTCCAGTTTGGCCCGGCTGGTCTCAATAATAGCCGTTGCCTCTTTATTTCTCTCCGAACCCGGGTGTGTGTTTATAAACACCTGCATCATACCCATAGCCTTGATGGTATTGGTCTGGTCAAGTTCAGGCTTGGGAGACTGCTTATAATAGCTGTAGGCCCGCATATAAGCCATTTCTTCCGCCTTGGTACTGTTCGGGAAGATCTCAAGGAAGGTCTTGAACAGGTTTTCGGCATTCAGATAATCAAGCTGATAATACGCACAATAGGCATATTTATAATAAATATCCTGGAACTCCGGACGAGTCTTATAATAAGGCATCACATCTTCAAACAGCACCTGGGCTTTGTTGTATTTCTTCTGAACGTAATACTTCTCTGCCACCCTCAACTTATACTCAGGATCTGGATTCTTCAGGATCTTCGTAATGCTCTTGCTGCAGCTAGAAAACAAGAACAGGGCTATAATTACTGGTATAAAACGCATAAAGGTGTGCAAAGTTAATAGATACCGGCAAAACTTAAGCAAAAAAGATATATCGCCAAAAGGGCTCCGTTAAGGTTTTGATAAAGAGACTCTTGGCTGCAGCGACGCCGTACTGAAAATGGACAGCTGGCCGATGTTAGCTGGTCTGCCGTAGACTCGTGGGCCGGATCCGTCGATATTTCCCGAAATTCTTCTAAAACGACGAAAATTGGCCACGTGCTCTTCCGGTTATTCAGGATCAAGCGTAAAAGTTGTGGGATGGTTGTCTAACTGTTTAATGGTTTAAAAGTTTAAAGCTTTTGCATTTTTGCTTCGGTCCCTCGCCTGATGTAATCTGGCTTGCCGGTATGCTGCAAACGGTTATGGTCACTTGTCCGCTTACAAGTTTTTATGCGATAGTTGTCTGATCGGGCACAAAAAACGTGAGCACGCCTTGAAGCAATATATGCTCCTTAGATACGACATTCTGGCACGCGAAGCCAGCTGATGTGTTGACTGATGATAATCATTCAGGCTCAAACTTCGCGTGTTTTTATAATGGTTGTTGGTCGTCGTTAGTTCGTCTCTTGGTCGTCCTTTGGTCGTCCAAAGTTCGATGGGATTTTAGGGACTGAAAAATGGTGACAAGCTGACACGCTGAGGGCGACAAATCTTTTGAGCGACTGGCGCAGGTCCCCTTCTCCGCTTCGCTACGGTGGAAGAGCTGGCAGAAGTTTATGCGGAGCGATGCTCATCCGGAACATTTCAACTCAAGCCATTTTGTAGACCATCCCCCAACGTTTCAACATGATCCGTTATTCAACAATCCATTCGTGTTCATTCGTGTTCATTCGCGTGTTCATAAAAAAAACCCCTCCGCAGAAGCGGAAGGGTTTATATCTATCAGCAAAAAGTAACCTAGTTTATTTTTTACGCAGGTTCGGGTGTGGAGGAGCAACAGTAGCTGGTCCATCTTCACCGGTTGTAGCACCGCGCAGATCAACTGTATTGCAATCGCCACCTTCCTGGCCGTAGTTGAACACAAAACGGTCAGAGCTGATACCTTCAGACTCTACGAGGTGAGTGATTACTTTATTTACGTGATCCCAGCTCAGCTGCTGTTCTTTTTTGCTTGAGGAGCAATAGCCTACTACTACTACTTTACACTGAGGACTGTTACGCAGTCTTGCAGCAACTGTAGAGAGAACTGCTTTTGCATCAGCATCGAGGTTATTAGAACCAGATTTGAAGCTTACGCTTGGCAGCGCACCGAGAGCTGCAGCGCAGTCATCTTTTTTAACCATGTACTTATCGAAGCAAGTTGAATCAGGGCATGGGCATTTACCTACACCATCAGCGTCAACAGGCTGGCAGTAAGTTGGAGTAACGAGTTCTTTGTCTTTGTAGTCAGGAACGCCGTCACCATCAGTATCCAGGGCAACACCATGAGAGTTAACCGGAGCACCTGCAGGAGTTTGTTCCTGGTCGAACTGGTCAGTGATACCGTCGCCATCGCTATCAGGAAGAACTGGCTTAGGCAGTCTCATCAAACGTGGGTTGCGGATCTCGCTGTAAGCGTAATCCAGCGGGTTCAGCCAGTAAAGAGGCTCAACAGATTTTTTACCAAGGTTGTAGTTCAGACCCAGAGACAGGAAATGGAATGCGTCATAGTCGCGAGTCAGGTCACCCTGCTCAGCCCAACGCTGTCCGTCCAGCAGATCGTCTTTCACGAATGTCCAGCGATCTTCCAGCGCAAGGTTCCATTTGTTGCTCAGTTTGAATGCGATACCACCACCGAGTGTAAAGCTTGGGCGGAAAGTGTCATCAAACAAAGTAGGCAGAACGTCTTTATCGTTCTCAGCGCGTGTCTCGTAAGAATCATCCAACGCGTCTTTCAGTGCTTTACGTGTGTCTTTACGATTTTCGTAAAGGTTGCCTGAAATTGAGTTGAACTCATTTGTGTAGATCGTTCCGGTTGCATCATTAGCCGCATTATGTCTTGCGTCATAGATCATACCGCCGATACCAGCCAACAGGTAAAAGTTCATGCCTGTTTTAGCTTTGTGGAATCGGATGTTGTTCAGGGTGATAACACCTTGCAGTGAAAGGTCCTGAACGCGGGTTTTGTAGTTGTTGTAGATCAACTGACCTGGCGCATAGCCCACTTGTGCCCAGGCACTGTTTGGATTAACACCGGTTTGCTTCCAGTTCAAGCCTCTTGGCTCTCCATATACATACTCCAAACGAGCAGAAAATACATAACCGAAAGATTTACGGATATGCACACCAAAGTTTGGTGCTGTAAACATAACAGAAGGAATGTCTCCGGAAATGTGAGCGAGACCATATTTCACACCTAACTCCCACTGATTGCGGGGCTTAGCTGGAAAATTGTAGGTACCGTTCAGGAACTCCGTATGCTGAGGCATCCTTTTAGACGGAACAAGTGACGAATCAGAAGGGTCATAACTTCCACCAGTTTTTACCTGGGCAAAGCCGTATGACGCCAGCAGGCAGAGTGATGCTGCCAACAGTGTGTACTTTTTGCTTACCATAACTTGAGGATTAAGATTTACGAAAAAACAATGTCCTAACAAAAAGCAAAATTATGCCTTGGGGACTAATTACCAAATTTTTGTGAAAATTATTTCAGGCTTTTCCTGTTATATGTCAATTACTTAGTCAAAAAAATGGATCAATTCGATGCATAGGCCTCTATTTATTTTTTGCGCCGTAAATTGCCGTTTTATATTATGAGCCTTCCAATCGGACTAATTGAAAACGAGCTGAAAGAGTTTGAAACACGTTTCAGAGACGCGGTAAAAAGCCAGACGCCCCTGCTCGACAGGATCATGCGCTATATCGTCAAAAGAAAAGGTAAACAGTTGAGACCCATGTTTGTATTGCTGTCTGCCAAGCTGTGTGGCGAGGTTTCTGACTCAGCTTACAGGGCCGCATCACTGGTAGAAGTATTGCACACCGCGACCCTCGTTCACGACGATGTGGTGGACGATTCCGAGGAACGCCGGGGCTTCTTTTCGGTCTACGCACTTTGGAAAAATAAGGTTTCCGTTCTTGTTGGCGACTATCTTTTGGCCAAAGGATTATTATTATCATTAGACAATAATGATCACCGGATTCTTCACATTTTATCCGATGCAGTGCGGAAAATGAGCGAAGGAGAACTACTTCAGCTGGAAAAATCACGCTCATTGAACCTCCGCGAAGACATTTATTTTGAGATAATCCGCAATAAAACTGCTTCTCTCCTCGCCTCTGCCTGCTCTGCAGGCGCCTGGTCGACGAGTAATGACGACGAAATCACAGAAAAAATGCGGCTTTTCGGGGAAAAAACCGGTATCGCTTTCCAGATAAAAGACGACCTTTTCGATTATTCCAGTGACAATGTTGGAAAGCCCACCGGCAACGATATCAAAGAAAAAAAACTGACCCTGCCATTGATCTATACGCTCAATAATACCGATCCAAAAACCAGGAGAGAGATCATCTATATACTGAAGAATAAAAATACCGACAGGGAGAAAGTTAACTGGGTGATCAATAAAGTAAACGAAGCCGGAGGCATCCAATACGCCACTGATAAAATGAACGAATACAAAAAAGCAGCGTTGGATATCTTGCACCAGTTCCCGGAATCTCCCATCCGCAAAGGACTGGAAGATCTTGTGCTATATGTAACAGACCGCAAATACTAGCTACGCTACAAAAGTTTAGTAGTTCAATAGTTTAAAGTTTAATGGTTTGATCGTTCAATGGTAGACCAGTTGCCCTGCAGCTATTCCACTATTGAACCTTAAAACTATTGAATTATCAACCTTCAACCTTTACTCGCCGAACCGATATGACGATGCAGAAAAGATGGACGATAAAGAAAGTGGATGCACCCGCTGAAGAGGAGTTACGCCAGGCATTAAAGATACACCCATTGCTTTGCCGATTGCTTGTTCAACGAGGCATCAGCACATTTGATGCTGCCCGGGAATTCTTTCGACCCGATATCAACCATCTTCATGATCCATGGCTGATGAAAGACATGGATAAAGCTGTTGACCGCATCATTCAGGCCATTTCAAACGAAGAAAAAATACTGGTATTCGGCGATTATGATGTAGACGGCACCACCGCTGTAGCCACCACCTATTCTTTCCTGAAAAAAATCCACACTGCACTCGATTTTTACATCCCGCACAGATACCGGGAAGGGTATGGTGTAAGCAAAGCAGGGATAGATTACGCCAAAGAAAATGGATTCTCGCTGATCATTTCGCTCGATTGCGGAATAAAATCCGTCGACCTGATCAGGTATGCAGGAGAACACGCGATCGACTTTATCGTTTGCGACCACCATTTACCCGATGATGAACTACCGCCTGCCGTAGCCATCCTCAATCCGAAACAGAAAGATTGCAATTATCCATACAAAGACCTTTGCGGATGTGGTGTCGGGTTCAAACTTATCACCGCACTTGCGGAGAAACTCGACCTTCCAGGTGCGTGGACATTTGAATACCTGGATCTGCTTGCAACAGCTATCGCAGCAGATATTGTTCCGATGACGGGAGAAAACCGCTTGCTCGCTTTTCACGGCCTGAAAAAAGCCAACGAAAAACCTAACAACGGTATAAAAGCATTATGCCAGCTCAGTAATCTTCGCCTGCCTTTGCATATAGACAGCCTGGTATTCATGATCGCTCCACGGGTCAATGCCGCCGGGCGTATGGATGATGCAAAAAAAGCCGTACAGCTTTTTATTACCAGCGAATACAGCGAAGCGATGAAGTTTGCTGAAATGCTGCATAGTGATAATTCCGACCGTAAGGAGGCAGATAGCAGCACAACCCAGGAAGCGCTCACACTGATAAGTGAAAACACAGAATGGACATACAATAAATCCACCGTTGTATTCCAATCACACTGGCATAAAGGTGTGGTAGGCATTGTGGCATCAAGACTTATTGAAAGTTATTACCGGCCTACGATCGTACTGACCCAATCCGGCGAATACGCCGCAGGCAGCGCACGCAGTGTACCTGGTTTCAATCTCTATGAGGCAATTCATGCATGTAAGGAACACCTGATCGGATATGGCGGACACTTTGCCGCAGCAGGCATGACACTCGAACTTCACCAGGTGGAATTGTTCCGGAAAAAATTTGAGCAGGTGGTCGCCGACACTATCGATCCCGAATTACTTATCCCGGAAATCGTTATCGATACAGAAATAAATTTCAGCGACATCACTCCTACTTTTTTCAGCATCATCTCCCAAATGGAACCCTTCGGTCCGGAAAATCTACGCCCCGTTTTTATCGCCCGCGGCGTAACAGACACCGGATATTCCAAGGTTGTAAAAGAACTTCATTTGAAAGTGTCGCTTCAACAGGGAGCATTTGTTTTCTCCGGCATCGGTTTTAATATGGCAGACAAGATGCCATTTCTTGAAAATAAAAAGCCCGTCGACGTTGTGTTCAAACTGGATGAAAATGAATGGAACGGGCAGAGATCGTTGCAACTGCGGGTGATCGACCTCCGGCCAGCTAATTGATCAACTGTACGCGTTTTTGTCCTCGCCTGCCCGTCCGGTAGTCACGCTTTATTTCTCCTGTATATCTGCTCAATGTCTGCGCGATAACTCCCCGATGCCTCCTCTCCGGCTCCCCGGAATCCAGGGATGATCGAAAGAGAAGTAAGGCAGATCCGGGATGCAAAAAGGAGCATGCAAATTTATCACACATTCTAACGTGACTTATCACCTCTAAAGCCGTTCTTCCATTACGTACTAATTGCACAGGGATCGTAAAAATCCGATGCAGGCTATTAAAGTAGATACTCCGGAAGTGGTAAGAATTATTTCACATCATCCTTCTTCTTCTTATTCTTTTATTACTTAGCTTAGTTACCCGATCCTCGAAGAACCCTCTGATCTGTAGTTCAAGCCATCCACAAGAATCCGCCATTCACAACGTACCCATGTATCCAGGGCAATCTGCCACTGGAAATTTTTCTGTTTATTTTTTAGCTAAACATAACATGTTCCTTATCCAACAAACAATCTTTTATGAGAAAAATCTACCTACGGTTGCTGGGCTGCTGCCTGGCCATGCTGATGGCGTTCTCAGTCCATTCACAGGTGGTGATCAGCCAGGTGTATGGAGGCGGAGGCAATGGTGGCTCCGTTTATCAGAATGACTTCATCGAATTATTTAATCCAACCAATGCTACTGTAAGCCTTGCCGGCTGGTCTGTGCAATATGCCAGTGCCGCCGGAGTTGCCTGGCAGATAACACCGTTGTCAGGATCAATTGCGCCAGGTCACTATTACCTGGTTCAGCAAGCGGCCGGTGCCGGCGGCACAACAGCGCTGCCCACACCGGATGCAACCGGTTCGATCGCTATGTCTGCCACCAGTGCGAAAGTTGCCCTGGTGAGCAGTACTACCCTTATCAGCGGTGCATGCCCCACAGGACTTATTGACTACATAGGCTTCGGCGCCACAGCCTGCTTTGAAGGCAGCGGAGCAGCGCCGGGCGGTACCAACACAACCTCCCTGTTGCGTATCAACAATGGTTGTACGGACAATAACAATAACGCCACTGATTTCATTACTGCTGTTCCCAACCCTCGCAACAGCAGCTCAGCCGCAAACTCCTGCGTTGGTTGTGCAGCTCCCAGCAATCAGCCAACCGCACTAATGGTCACTCCGGCCATTACGTCTGTGAATGGATCATTCACAGCGTCTGCAGGCGGAACGGTACCCGCAGATAATTACCTTGTTCTCTACAGTACATCCGCTACCTTATCGCAGCAACCTTCTTCAGGCACTGCTTATAACGCTGGCGATAATATCGGAAACGGTACCGTGGTTGCCTATAGCAGTTCAACTTCGTTCACCATCAACGGACTTTCTGCTGCCACTACTTATTATGTTTTCGTTTTTGCCGTAAGCAATACAGGAACCTGCTATAACAGCAATTCGCCTTTAACAGGCAGTTTCACAACGGAAACCAATCCCGCACCTACAGCATCTGTTGCTGCAGGAACAAATGCTGCAGAACCTTCAACCGCCGGCAGCTTCGTTGTAACACTCTCCAGCCCTGCACCTGCAGGAGGTGTGAGTATCAGCTATACACTTGGTGGCACTGCCATTTCGGGCACCGACTACACCGACCCACAGAATGGAACGTTGGTGATCGTACAGGGAGCGGCAACGGGGACCATTCAGATCAACGTGATAGATGATGCAATTGCAGAACCTGCCAAAACAATCTCCATCACACTGAATAATGCCAGCAATGGCTATATCATCGGAACGGCAACAGCCGGCATTAGCCTGAGCGATAACGATATTGCGGCAGCTATTCCATTGGTCAGTTCTTATACGCAGGATTTCAATTCACTTGCAAGTAGCGGCACCGGTATCACCTGGACGGACAATGCAACGATCCCTGGCTGGTATGCAAGCCGCATTGTCTATAATACGGGTAATGGCGGCAGCAATGCCGGCGCCCTGTATAGCTTTGGTGCTACCGGTTCAACAGAACGCGCTATCGGTAGCGTGGGGTCAGGCAGTACCGGAACGGTTTTCTATGGAGCGAGACTGGTCAACAATACCGGTGGAGCCATCACTTCGTTGAAGATCGCTTACAAAGGCGAACAGTGGAGAAACGGTGGTGTTGCGGCCGTTCAAACGGTCAACTTTGCCTATCAAACAGCCGCAAGTGTTTCCTCATTGACGGATGGAAGCTGGACCGGTGTTACGGATCTTAATTTCAACAGTCCTGTTACCGGCACAACCGCTGCTGCGCTGGATGGAAACCTTCCTGCTAACTCAGGCATCGTTGTATACACGATACATGGATTGAATATACCCGCCGGGAATGAGATCTTTGTCCGTTGGGAGGATATTGACCATAGTGGCGCCGATCATGGCCTGGCGATAGACAGTTTCAGTATAGAAGCAAATCCACAGGACCTGGTTGCCCCTCTGATCACTGGCAGATTTCCCGCAGTAAATGCAACAGAGATCTCCACTAATACAGCTTTGTCGGTCGTATTTGATGAACCTGTTCAGAAAGCAACGGGAAATATCGTGGTCCGCAAAGTATCCGATAATAGTATTTTCCAAACGATCAGTGTTACCGACGCAGCTGTTCTTGTTTCCGGCAACAGCCTGTCTGTTTCGTTAGCTGCGCTCGCCGCAAATACGGCTTATTCTGTCGAGATCACATCGGGGGCGGTCAAAGATCTTGCAGGGAATGATTTTGCAGGAGTGTTACAGGGAGACTGGACATTCACTACCGGTATCACTTTCTTCACAGCAAATTTCAACAGCTGCACCACCGCCCTTACCGATGGATTTACACAGTACAGCAGCATAGGAAACGTGGTTTGGGCATGCACCGCTTTCGGCCGTGACCCTAATGCGCCCGCAGGTACAGCTGCATTTCCGAACGCTGTCCAGATAAACGGCTTCGCTGGAGGTACTAACGTGGCGAATACAGACTGGCTGATCTCGCCAGCGTTCAATCTGCAGAATACAACATACCCTTTACTCAATTTCTGGAGCAGGACAGCATTCAATGGGCCTCCCTTGGAATTAAGAGTGTCAACCAACTACACAGGCGGTGATCCTGCCCTGGCAACCTGGACAACCATCAACGGTAAGTTTCCATCACAAACTTCGAACGCATGGACCTTGTCATCTAATATCAACCTGTCTGCATTCAAGACGGCCAATGTTCATTTCGCATTTATATATACTTCCTCGGAAGATGATGGTGCCCGCTGGACTGTTGATGATATAAGCATAGCTGATTCACCGGTACCGCCTCCACCCAGTCTGACAATCAGCACAACAGATCTGCGATTCAACTACGTTGCAAATGGCGCAACGGCTGACCGCAATTTCTCCTTTACAGGCAATGATCTTACATCAGGGATTTCTTTATCTGCAGCCGGCAACTTCCTCTTATCAAAAGATGGCAGTTCTTTCAGCCCATCACTTGTTTACACCCAGCAGGAAGCTAACAATATCGAAAAGACTGTTCATGTAAGATTTGCGCCGAATCAACAGGGGCAGAACTTCACCGGCTCTATCAACTTCAGCATGCAGGACACAACAGCTGTTGTAACACTTGCCGGCACAAGCATTGACCCGGCTACAACACTGGAAGTGGTGAACTGGAATATCGAATGGTTTGGCAGCCCGCTTGAAGCCCCTTCAAATGATGAATTGCAGCAGCAAAATGTAAAAACGATCCTTGAAAATATCGGTGCGGATGTTTATGCGCTTACCGAGATCGTAAATGAAGAAAGACTCGCAGACCTCGTAAGCCAGATGCCTGGTTATACTTATGTGCTCAGCAACTACGGATCGCACACAAACACAAGCATCAACCCGCCTTCTTCGCTGGGCACAGCCCAAAAGTTGGCATTTATCTACAAAACAGATGTATTGAGTAACGTAACAACAACGCCATTACTCACACAGGGAATTAATTCTTCAGCAGATATCAGCAACCCCGCTTATAATTACTGGGCAAGTGGAAGATTTCCTTTCATGATGAGCGCGGACGTTACGCTGAATTGTGTGACCAAAAACGTGAAGTTCATCCTCGTTCATGCGAAAGCAAATACTTCACCGACGGCAACATCTTATGACAGAAGAAAACGCGGGGCAGACTCGCTATATTACCTGCTGAATCAGCAATTCCCGAATGATAATGTGATCATTCTTGGAGATTTCAACGACGACCTCGATCAGTCTATCACTGCCGGTTTCACCACCACATCATGGAATACATTTGTTGCTGACCAGGCAAACTTCAGCCCGCTGACACTTCCGCTAAGCCTCGCGGGAAAAAAATCGACGGTCAGTTACAATGATATCATCGATCACGTGATCGTCTCCAATGACATGGCTGGCTATTACATGGACTCCACTGCCAGCGTGCTGAATGATGTAACAGGTCTTGTAAGCAACTACGGTTCAACAACGAGTGACCATTACCCCGTGTTCACCCGCTACCGCTTTACCAATACCACGGCTCCGGTGATCACGGTATGCCCTACCCCTGCGCCATTCTGTTCCAGGAATGACGGCAACTACACCATACCGGCTATTGAAGCAACGGATGATTGTGGTGCCGTGACCATCTCTTATACCATAACCGGTGCAACTCAACGGAATGGTAACGGGGCAAACGCCAGTGGTGCATTCAATGATGGTATCAGCACCATTAACTGGACAGTAAAAGATGTGCAGGGAAATGTGAGTACCTGTCAAACCACTGTGACGGTGAACGAAGCGCCTGAAGTGATCATTCCTGATGCATTTGCGTTGCCTTCCGGCACAGATGCAAATACGGTTTATAAAGGATATACACCTGCGGCGGCTATCACGTTGAGTGCTACCTCAAGCGGCACCGGATATTCTTATGCCTGGTCAAATGGTGCGACAACCTCAAGCATCACGGTCAGCCCTGCAGCCAGTACCCATTATACTGTAACAGCTACCGATGCCAACGGATGCCAGGCTGCGGCCACCAAAGCCATCACATTGAAAGATGTACGTGGAGGCAAAAAACTTGACAAAGTGATCATTTGCCATAAACCGGGAAATATCAACAGCACGCTGGAAGTTGACCAGCATGCAGTAGCCGGTCATCTCGGTCACGGAGACAAGCTGGGAAGTTGCGGACCTGTTCAGCAATATCCTCCGCTTAACGTGACGGCAAGCCCGAATCCAACCGTGAACACATTCCTGATCACGATCAAGGGAGGAAATCCGATGGAAACGGTGAACATGAAAGTGTATAACATCCTTGGGCGCCTGGTAGAGCAGAAAACAAATCTGCAAACCGGCCAGTCGTTCAGGATCGGCCAGGATTACAAACTTGGACTTTACTTAGTAGAATTCAGCCAGGGTAAAGACAAGGAAATTTTGTTGCTGTTGAAACTCAGATAACAGCACTTCATACCAACCAGGAAATGCCACCAGCAACAGGTGGCATTTCCTTTATACCGCAGCCCTATGTCCTGGAAAATAACTTCCACTTGTCAGGGATCCTGTTCTAACCGTCCTTTGATGCGCGGCTTTATTTTCGGAAAGATCGGCGCCCGGCATTGCGGAAGGCATTCACAAGCATACATTTGATTGTCAATAAGTTACTACACCTCCTACTCGACGCGCCAGATTCTGCCTTATAAATGCGCTGGAATCCCTGATTTTTACATACTTTTGCAGCCCCAAATCTGTATTCGCAGATTTCCCGTTTGCCGGTAGCAAATGGGATCCAATGGTTAAATCGAATTTTTAACAGATCCCGGATCCGATGTCCGGGACGACAAAAAGAGGTAAAATGAACAATTACGAATTGATGGTGATTTTTACCCCGGTTTTAAGCGATGACGAGTTCAAGGCAGCTCAGAAGAAGTACACTGCCCTGGTTACCGAAAACGGTGGCTCTGTTGTAGCAGAAAACCCATGGGGTTTGAAATCGCTGGCTTACCCGATCCAGAAAAAAACAACTGGTTTGTATTGGGTACTTGAGTACAGCGCTCCTGCTGAATTCAACGAAAAGTTGAAAATCCAAATGCTGCGCGACGAAAGCGTTCTGCGTCAGCTTTGCACTAAACTCGATAAATACGCCGTCGAGTACAATGCTAAGAAAAGAAGTGGTGTTAAAACTGGAACTGAAAAAGCAGTGGAGGCTTAATCATCATGGCAAAGAACGAAATTAAATACCTGACCGCTATTAAAAGCGACAAACGCGTTAAGAAGTTTTGCCGTTTTAAAAAATACGGTATCCGTTACATCGATTATAAAGATGTAGAGTTCCTCAAAAAATTCCTGAATGAGCAGGGTAAATTACTCCCTCGCCGTTTGAGCGGAAACAGCCTGAAATATCAGCGCAAAGTTTCTGACGCGGTTAAAAAAGCTCGTCAGATGGCATTGTTACCTTACGTAACAGATCTTTTAAAATAGGCCTAATATCTCTAATCCCGGATCAGTTCGTGACAAGCCACGGCTTGTTCTCCTGGTCCGAGTGAAAGTGAAGCCTCTTAATTCATTGAGATAAAAAACAAAACGAAATGGAAATCATCTTAATTCAGGATGTTGACAATCTGGGTGCTGCTAACGAAGTAGTAAGTGTGAAAAGCGGTTATGCACGTAACTTCTTACTTCCTCGCAAGCTGGCTGTGGAGAACAATCCAAGCAATGCAAAGCAACTGGAAGAAAGACTGAAGCAAGTGCGCAAGAAAGAAGAGAAAATGCTGGCTGAAATCAACAGCGTTATCGCTAAACTGAAAGAAGCTCCGCTGAAACTCGGCGCTAAAACCGGTACAAGCGGTAAGATCTTCGGTAGCGTTACTTCTCTTCAGATCAGCCGCGCGATCCGTGAACAACGTGGTTACGAGATCGACCGCCGCAAGATCAGCATCACTGATGAAGTGAAAGAACTGGGTAGCTATAAAGCAAATATCGACTTCGGAAGTGGTCACTCCACAGAAGTAGAATTTGAAGTAGTCGCTGAGTAATCTCTTCAAAAAATAACCCAAAAGGCTCCTCCACAAAGAGGGGCCTTTTGCTTACCTGGCCTAAAAATCAACTTTTTAGGCAATACCCCCACTACCTGACAGGCCGACACCCAAATATTTTGCAATATGTCAGAAAAAATACTCTAAATTCGTTGTGATTTGGTGTTCTTTACAGTTTCACAAGTCCTGAACGTTTCGAAAAAACGACAAATGTTCATTGGTTACTGTCAGCTGTTGGCACTTTTAGTTTTTTTAAAAATTTCTCAAAATGAACATTTACGTTGGAAACCTCAGTTGGAACCTGAAAGACCAGGATCTGTTGAACCTTTTTGCTTCACACGGCGAAGTTGGTTCTGCCAAAATCGTTCTCGACAAATTCACTAACCGTAGCAAAGGTTTTGGATTTGTTGAAATGCCAAACGATGACCAGGCTCAAGCTGCTATCAATGCCCTTAATGGTACTGAAGTAGACGGCCGTAACATCGTGGTAAACGAAAGTCGTCCAAAGCCTGAAGGCAGCGGCGGCGGCGGCGGCGGCTTCAAGAAAAGAAGCTTTGGCAGCGGCGGCGGCGGCGGCGGCTTTAAAAAAGGCGGCTCTGGCGGCGGCGGCGGTTATAACAAAGGCGGTGGCGGTGGCTATCGCGACCGTGGTGGATACAGCAACGATTATTAATCTTACTTTATTCCATACAAACGAAAGTCCTGCAGTAATGCAGGACTTTTTTCATTACAGGAAGAAAGTAATAGTTGACCGCTTGATAAAAAGATGTCGAACCCTCGCCTATCAAAAACATACCAAAAGCATTAACCCATCAACCTTGTCCAGTATTTAACTTCAAACTATTAAGGTTAAAACTTCTTACTAACGGACTCTTTTGATTATGCCGGATGCTGTTCTCTAATCGTTTTTACTTATGGGAAAGGAAGAATCTGTTTGTTGATTTATTTCTACAATTTATTAGCGGAATTGTAAGTATGTATCAATTTTCCAAAGGATAAAAAAGAAAACCTGTTGCCTCTTCAACATTCATTTTCTCATGCAGATGTTAACTGAAAAATATTGTAACAGCTAAGCGACTTATTTGCAGAAAAATGCCACCAATTAACAGATCTATAGCGACGTATTAAAGCACTTCTAATCCTTTTAAGGTTCCAAACCAACATATAAATCATACCTTTCAATTATCCGCATTCAGTCCTGTCAGACAGGCCGGCGGTGGCCGATTTCAGGCCCGATGTTTGACCACAAAGGCGTGTGTAGCATATGCCATAAGCATACCACATCCGGGCGCCATTATTAATCTAAACCAAGAGGAGACACACATGCTCACAGTGATTATTCCAGCACTGAATGAAGAAAAAACTATTGCTCAGGTAGTCAGGTTCTGTTTTGCAGATAAGCTCGTTTCAGAAGTAATAGTTGTAGATGACACATCGGAAGATAATACCGTTCATTTGGCAAGGGAAGCTGGTGCAAAAGTTTTGATCAGCGCCGTACGAGGAAAAGGAATATCGATGAAGGAAGGAATAGATGCGTCCTCGAATGATTACGTTGTTTTTCTCGATGCAGATATTGATCCATACCCCGATCATTCCATTTCCAAACTCGCCACTCCTTTACTCGAAGAGCGTGCAGATTTTGTAAAAGGAGCTTTTGCTCGCAATGCAGGCAGGGTGACAGAACTTGTGGCCAAGCCATTGCTGACCATCCTATTTCCCGGACTTGCACATTTCTCACAACCACTTAGCGGAATGATCGCCGGGAAGAAAAGCTTTTTCCAGAAGATCGAATTTTTTAACGACTATGGTGTCGATATCGGCATACTCGTGGACATGTACCTGATGAAGGCTCGCGTAGAAGAAGTAAATATCGGCTACATCGAAAATAAAAGCAAACCATGGGAGGCACTTGGGAAAATGAGCCGTGAAGTATCCCGCGCGATACTCAGCAAAGCACATCGTCAGCACAGCAATGAATTATCCCTGGAAAGTGTGAATTCCCTTGAGGCCATTCAGCGGGAAATGAATAACTCCATCCGCGAAAATCTTGCTACGTATCATAAGATGCTCATTCTTGATATGGACGATACCATTCTCACGAAAAGATTTATCAATGAATGCGCAGATGCATTCGGTTTCAGACAAAAGCTCGACGATCTGAGAGCAAATGAGAGAGATTCAATCATTCTGACGAAACGGATCGGCCTGCTCCTGAAGAACCGTACAATGGATGAATTACTCCATGTGATCAGCAGCATGCAAATGGCTGACAATATCAAGGAGATGGTGCAGTACTATAAACAACGAGGATACCTGGTTGGGATCATCAGCCATAGCTATACACTGATCACCAATTATGTAAAACAGCAGATCGGCGCCGATTTTTCTATGGCGCACCAGTTGGAGTTCTTTGAAGGGAAGGCTACAGGGGAAGTGAGTTTGCCTTCCTACTTCTTTGGATCCCCGGAAAGTATTTGCGGACATTCCTTCTGCAAAACAAATGTGATGCAGCATGTGTGTGAGAAATACAATGTGAAAATGAAAAACTGTATTGCCGTTGGTGACAGCAAAGACGATCGGTGCATCATCACCTATGCCGGAAAAGGCGTTGCTTTTTGCACTACTGATGAAATGCTGGAAAAGATCGCTGATAAGAATATCAGAGAAAGGGACTTCCAGCCTTTACTGGAAATGGCCTGATAAAAAATCTCAACCCGTTTTGTATAATAACTAAAAACTAGCGCTATGCCAAACAGATTGTACAACATCCTTGTGCCGGTAGATTTCACTGCAAGGAACAAGTGGGCGATTGCAAAAGCACTGGAACTGTCAAACACCTTCCACTGTAATGTCCATCTTGTTTATACAAATGGAAATTCAAAGAATTCTGCAAACGCTACCAGAAATCAGGAAATGATCCTCCGAAAACTGGAACATCTCAAATCGCTTTATAATCATCAGCTTTGCGGAGAAGGCAAACTGGAGATCAGCCTGTTGAATGGAAACAAACAGAAAGAACTTGCAAATTATATTGAGCAATATGAAATGGACATTGTTGTAGTTGGCTTAGCGAAGTTCAACCTGCTGCATCGTATTGCCTCATCGATCTCCATCAGCAGAATGGCCAAGAAAATGCAGATCCCTGTTTTAGGCGTTCGTTCAAGCGGGCTTGTATGCCATTACAAGAAGATCGTATTACCGGTATCGGGAGAATTGCCGATGCGGCAGATCAGGCTTGCAGCGCTGTTGGGAAGAGCTTTCAAGTCAACGGTATATTTCGTTTCCCTGCGCAAGCATGCTGAAGAGCAAAAAGATAACGTGGTAGATATGGCGCTGGAATTTGTTCAAAGCATCTCAACGATACCTGTTCAGTGCTTTCTTTTGGAGGGACAGAACCTGGCGAAAAGTACGCTGGAGTTTTCCAAGAAGATCAATGCAGACCTGATCGTAGTGAATCCGGTGAAAGATCTTCGGTTGCCTGGGTTATGGAACAGAATGACAAATAAGTTGCTTTCATACGGGTCAAAGATCCCCGTGATGACGGTAGCTGCGCCTTCCAGAAAACAACATTAAATAATTTGCTGGCGTAGTTCAGTATCGCAAAGGACGCTAAGTAAACGCAAAGAGCGCAAAGGTTTTATTCTTTGCGCTCTTTGCGTTTACTTAGGGTCCTTTGCGATACAACTACGCTGATGCTATGTTAACCTCATGGTCCGTGGGTATTCTCTCAATTCACCCCTTTGATCAACCCATCCTGCCAGCGCAGGAAATACAGTTTCTTGTTCTCAAAATACTGCAACGTCATGCTGCCCCTGTCAAGCACGGGCTGAATATCAAAGTCGGTGAACACCTTATTCGATTTATCGCCCAGGTTGGAGGCAAGATCATTTCCGTAACGGATCAATAGTTTGGCAAATTTCCAGGTGACTTCGTAACCGCGGAACACCATATCGCTCGGGCGTGCATACATTACATTATTGAAGTAGGCAGAGATGTCCTGGCTGATCTTATCAGATTTCGGGTTGTAGAACGGGTTGGCATAAACGATCTCCAGTCCATTGAACTCCGGTCTGGCAAAGTCACGCACGCCATCCCATGTGGGCATACCGATCAAAGAAAGCGGGTATGATTTGCTGATAGAAGCCAGTTGCTGGGCAAGCCTTCTTCCGAAGTTCGCATCAAGCGTTCCGGAAATAACTACGGTACTGCGGTTGCTGTCGAGTTGCGCTTTCAGCTGGTTAACGGTAAAGCTGTCTACCAGGTCAACATATTTTATTTTCAATGCAACAGCGCTGGTTGTTTTTGTGTATTCATCCAGCAATGTTTTGATCTGGTCTTCGATCGCACCTTTCTTCCTGAAAACAATGGCTTGTTTGGTAGCCTGGTATTTCTGTACGTATTTATAAATGCCTTCCACCTGTGTGCGAAGAGTTGGATTTAACACTACGAAGTAGGGGTTACCGTTTACGCCCCCATCATTGGGGACGGTAGTATTGATAACGGGTATATTTCTTTTTTGCGCTGCTTCTGCAAACAAGCGTACTTCATTGCTGCTGCAATGAGCGATGATCAGTTTTACATCATTAAGTTCGGAACGCTTCAGCTGGTCTTCCAGGGATTCTTTTGCAGAGCGGGTATCATAAACGAATACTTCCACGCTGGCTCCTTCACGGGCAAGGGAATCCAGTGCGAGTTGTACGCCTTCATAGAATTCAAGGCCTGGATTGATGAACTTCGGGAATACGGTTTTTGCGTAACGGTATTCGTTGGTGGCATCAAAGGCCGAGTCGAGGTACAAGGGAGCGAAAATGGCGATTTTAGGTTTGGCAACTGCTGCACTTTCCTGCGCATGGGTGCTTTGAAAGCAGGCAAGGCAAGCCAGTACAAGCGAAAAGACTAGTTTCATTTGTTTCTATTTAACGGCCAGCGTTGATCTGGTCATCGATATGTTCCCGGCAATAATTATTCCCACTCAATCGTGGCAGGAGGTTTACTGCTGATGTCGTAAACAACCCGGTTAATGCCGCGTACATTATTAATGATCTCGCTGGAGATATTGGCTAAGAACTCGTAAGGCAGATGTGCCCAGTCTGCTGTCATACCATCCACGCTGGTAACAGCTCTGAGAGCAACGGTAAATTCATAAGTCCGTTCGTCACCCATCACGCCCACGCTTTTAACCGGTAACAAGATAGTACCGGCCTGCCAAACCGTTGCATACAAATTGTTATCTTTTAAGCCCTTGATATACACGTGATCAGCTTCCTGGAGCAGGTGTACTTTTTCCGGGGTGATCTCTCCGAGTATGCGGATGGCCAGACCTGGTCCGGGGAACGGATGCCGGTCGAGCATTTCCGAAGGAATGCCCAATTCACGACCAACCCTGCGCACTTCATCTTTGAAGAGGTAGCGTAATGGTTCCACCAGTTCGAGGTGCATTTTTTCTGGTAAGCCGCCCACGTTATGGTGAGATTTGATCGTTACTGATGGTCCGTGTACCGATACGCTTTCGATCACGTCGGGGTAGATGGTTCCCTGTCCGAGCAATCCAACGCCCTGCACTTTATTTGCTTCTTCCTGGAAAACGTCGATAAACAGTTTGCCTATTGCTTTTCTTTTTGCTTCCGGATCAGTTTTGCCGGCCAGTTCGGTATAGAAGCGATCTTTTGCGTCGATGCCTTTTACATTCAGACCGATCTTGTCGTATGTGGCCAGTACTTCTTCAAATTCATTCTTGCGCAATACGCCATTGTCTACAAAAATGCCGTAGAGACGGTCTCCGATCGCGCGGTGGATCAGGGTTGCGGCAACAGTAGAATCAACGCCGCCACTAAGCGCCATGATCACTTTGCGGTCACCGATCTGCTTTTTCAGGGCTTCAACGGTATCGGTAACGAAGTGTGCCGGTGTCCAGTCCTGCGAACAACCGCATATATTAACAAGGAAGTTTTTCAGCAGTTTTTTGCCTTCAGTGGAGTGATACACTTCCGGGTGGAATTGTACGCCATAAAGAGCCTGGTCGGAACCTACCGCTGCTTTGCGGAATGCAGCCACCGGGATACTTTCCGTGGTAGCCAGCAGTTCGAAGCCTTCGGGCAATTCTTTGATGGTATCGCTATGGCTCATCCAAACCTGGCTTTGAGCAGCCACGTCCTGGAAGATGACATCATCATTGGTGCGCTGCAGTTGCGCGCGGCCATATTCCCGTTTGTTACTTTTTGCCACAAGTCCACCGAAACGGCGGGCCGTCAGCTGGGCGCCATAGCAAACACCCAGTACAGGTACTTTACTGATCATTTCCTGGATATCCACATCAGGTGCGCCGGGTTCATTTACCGAGAAAGGCGAACCTGAAAGGATGATACCTTTCAATCCTGGTTCAACTACAAATGTCTTATGGTAGGGGATGATCTCGCAGTAAACATTTGCTTCCCGTACAGCCCTGGCAATCAACTGGGTATATTGGGAACCAAAGTCGAGAATAAGAATCTTTTCCGTCATGGTGCTGCGAAGGTAGGAAATTCCGCTGACCGTTGCCCGTTCCTCATTCACCGTTGTTCGTTGACCGTTGACCGGTACGCAAAATTTTGAAATCTATCTTTCAGATTTACCATTGGCGGGCCACCATTGTCGGGCCGGAACGGCAGCATTCCAGCTTTTGTCGGACATGGCCACTATTCGGGCAACGGACAACGGGGAATGGACAACCGTCTTCGAACCGGCGTCCCGCACGCCGGAGCTTCAGCGCAAGTATGTAACCTTTTCAAAAAACCTGTAGTCAAATCAAACAATATTATACTTTTGAAATTCTTGAACGCCAAACTAAACTAAGAGTATTATGAAACGCACATTGGTATTATTATTCGGTCTGATGCTCATCTTGTCATCCTGTCATTCTTTCGAGGGCGAGAGGGTAAAGGGTGATGGAAATATTACATCAGAGACCCGTAGCGGGATCACCGGTTTTGAAGGAGTGGATGTCAGCGGCTCAATTGAGCTTCATGTTCTCCAGGGAGATTTTAATGTGAAAATAGAAACCGATAAAAACCTGCAGGAACATGTCGAAGTAATTAAAGACGGCTCAAGGTTGAAAGTTCGCCCTGCCCGTCGCACAAGTCTTCACCCAAGCGGAAAGATTAAAGTATATGTATCTGCTCCAACCCTGAAATACATCGGGGCATCGGGAGCCTGCACCGTAATATCTGAAGGGAGAATCACTACCGGAGAGGTAATGGAAATCGAGTTGAGCGGCGCCAGCAATGCCAATCTCGATATCAAAGCGCTGAATGTGGAAGTGGATGCAAGCGGAGCCTGCGAGATCACTCTACGCGGCGAATCCAAAAATCTTTCTATCGATGGTTCCGGCAGCACAAGCGTACGCGCTTTCGATCTGCTTGCGGAAAACACGGATGTAGAACTTTCCGGAGCCGGAGATGTTGAAGTTTTTGCCAGCGTAAAACTTGACGCGCATACAAGTGGCGCCTCAAGTATTCGCTATAAAGGCAATGCCACAGTTTCGCAGCATGTAAGCGGAGCGGGAAGTGTGAAAAAGGTAGATTAAAAAGTACCGACAGCTATCAGGCCGGCCTGGCCGGCAACATAACGAACGCAAGGACCGCAACGGGCGCCAAGAAATCTTCTTAATAAGAAATCTCTTGCAGTCCTTGCGGTCCTTTGCGTTCATCATGTTGCTCCTGTGCCAGTTGACTTTAATTACCCCGCTTTCCACTCGGAAATCTTACTAATCACTCAACCGGGTGATTTGCTGGTCGACGAATTTCTATACATTCGACCAACAGTGGCGGTCGAGTCGAACCCCCGATCATCGCTGCTTCCCAAAAACCTTCATCCATGTCATCCCGCAGGCAATTCATCAAAGAAAGTTCCCTGGCTTCAGCCGGTATATTGATCGCTTCCTCCTCCTGGGGGAAATTTTTTATTGGTAAGAAACCGAAAGTGGTAATTATCGGTGCAGGTTTCGCCGGTTTGTCGGCCGCATATTACCTTCATCAGAAGAAGATCGATTTCGTTATACTTGAAGCACGGAACAGGATCAGCGGCCGCGTATTCTCGCACACGATGGATGAACAGGAAAAACTTGTCGTGGAACTGGGGGCCGAATGGGTTGGTGCCTCACATACCCGATTGCAAAACCTGTGTAATGAATTCGGACTTGCACTGGATAATAACCAGTTCAACTCGCACCTGATCTATAAAGGGAAATACCATTCAAAAGGAAACTGGGATTACAGCGATAACTGGAAAGCTACCTTCAGTCAACTGATCGATGCTTATGGGAAAATGACACCTGCGCAAAAGATCAAACTGGATAAAACGGACTGGTGGCGTTATCTTGTTCAGAACGGTTGCGATGGACGGGATCTCGACATCCGCGAGTTGCTGGACAGTACTGATTTCGGCGAATCCATCCGTCATGTCTCTGCATTTGCTGCGCTTGCTGAATATGCGGAGAGCAGTGAAAAGAATGAGATGGATTATAAGATCAGGGGTGGCAACAGCTTACTGGCGCGGAAAATGGCGGAAGCAATCGGGATGGACAAGATCAAACTTCAGCATCCTGTCAGTAAAGTGATACAGAAACCTTCCGGTGGCGTAGAAATATATTGCACAAACGGCGGGATCTTCAAAGCCGATAAACTGATCTGCACGGCACCAACGTTTGCTGTAAGGAAGATCAACTGGCAGCCGGCATTACCGTCAGACCAGGTAATGGCATTGGATCAATTGCAATATGCACGCATCAACAAGAACCCTTTGCTGTTCAATAAGCGGTTCTGGGGCACAGAAGATTTTGATATGGTGACAGATCAATTGCCCCATTATTTCTATCATGCAACCAAGAATCAACCGTCCGCTAAAGGCGTGTTGCTTTCTTACACGATCGGCGATAAAGCTGCTGTTATTGCCGGGCAGGATGATCAATGGAAAGCTTCGGTGATCGGGCAAACCCTGCATCCCGCTTTTGGTGATGTATTACCAATGCTCGAAAAGCAAACGAACTATTACTGGGGGAGCGATGAATATTCCAGAGGAGCGTATGCGATCTATGGAAAAGGGCAATGGTTCGGACTACGGCCAACACTTTCACGCCCGCATTTACATACACACTTTGCGGGTGAACACCTGGCCGACTGGCAGGGATTTATGGAAGGCGCCCTCAATACAGGCGAAGATGCAGCAAAGAAAATCGTTGGATGATGTGTTGACTTATCGAAGAGATAAGAACAGTCTTTCTACTGATGGCCCATCGTTTTGATCAGCAGTTCACCCTTCCGTATTGCCGCGTTATATCCTGGTAACAGAAGGGTGAACTCTTTGAGGGTTCGTGATGATGGTATCATACATCAGTTATTTAACGATCAGCCATTTGATGTTTTCCCGTTTACCATTGAACCAAACACTTACGAAGTAAGTTCCGCTTGAGAGCGGCTGCATATCGATATCTTCTTTAAATAGTGCTACTGTTTTCTTCCGGGTAAGCTGTTTGAGCAGTCTTCCTCCCTGGTCGTAAATGGCAATGGTTATGTCGCCGGTTTCCGGGGCACTTACTACCAGTGTCGATGCACCTGCGGACGGATTTGGATACAGGCTGATAGACGTATTTGCCGGTTCACTGCCTGGTTCGAATTTGTCCAGTGTTGTCATAAATAAACGCTCCTTTCCATATCCTTCCTGCATGGTACCCGTAATAAGGGTGTCTCCGGATGACAGAACAATCATTGAGGGGTGCATCGTCTGTGTCCCTTCTTTGCCATAATAGCGTATTCCTTCGTTGCGGCCATTCGCATCGGTCTTCATTACATAGATGTATTTCTCCAGTGGGCCGGCCTGTGGTTCGGCAGTTGTGCCCAGTACGAGAAACCCGCCGGCTGAACTGTTCATAAGCTGGAAACCTTCATCCATCAAATGGAGATCGTATGTTTTACGCCATAGCTGATTACCGTTTTTATCGGTCCGGATCAAAAGCAGGTCTCTGTTGGCAAAGGGTTGTTTGTTTGATGAACCAGCAAGCAGGTATCCCTGGTCTGATGTGACGAGCAGGTCATAGCCATGATCGGTTGAGATGCCTTCTGTAAATGTTTTTGTCCATAGTTTGTTCCCCAGTCGGTCTATTTTGAGGAGATACAGCGAGGAAACGATATCGAATTCAGGTTGAGAACTTCCAACGATTACGAAATCCTGTTCGGCAGTTTCGACGATCTTTCTTCCTCCTTCCCATACCCGGAGATCACCGATCTTTTTATTCCACTGTTCATTACCGGAAGCATCCAGTTTGATCAGTATTGTTTCATAGTTGATAAAAGATACATCCAGTGTGCCGGTAAGAATGATGCCTCCATCACGTGTAGCGATCACATCACGGATCGAATTTGCACCAACCTGTGTTGTCCATGCGATCTTCCCTGTTCCATCAAACTTATATACGTCATACAGATTAGCAAAAACATCTTTCATTTCGGTAACTGCAATGTATTCGTTTGACCTGGTCTGTTTCAGTACTCTTAGCGTTGCGGGCTTGTCACCTAATTGTTTATACCAGAGCTGCTTTGCATTTTTATCACTGCGGGTAACAAACGGGTAGGTATAGTCGTCTTCTGTTTTTATAAAATTTCCTCCGCTTATGATGGATTCGTCGGGACCAGGTGCCGATTGGCACAAGGTTGAAGCGTATTGCAGTAGCGGTGTTTCGATTGGTTTCATGTTTGCCACCGGAACAGGCTCAAAAGGCAGATCAGCTGAAATGCCGCCGTTCAGATCTGTTTTACTTACAAAAGGAACGGAAACGCTTGAAGCGGGAAAGGAGCTTTGCCCCGCGAAGGCGATATGCTGACCAATAACATAAAGCTGTCTTGGGTAGTCGATCCTGGGGCCGCCAAACGCTTTTGTCCAAACGCTATTTCCTTGTTTGTCTATTTTCATCATCACGATATCTCCTTCCGAGTCACTTGCGACGTTTTCATATCCTGATATACCAAGAAGGATATAGCCATCCGCAACGGCTTCGATATTATAGAAATTATCAGATAGCTTAATGTTGAGCGTATTCTTCCATAAAACGTTGCCATTATTGTCAGCTTTATAAATGAGCCCATCCGGTAACAAGGGATGAGATTTGTTTTCAAGGCCACAGAATACAATTCCATCAGTTGTCCGGACGAAATCACTTGTATAATAATCCGAATCAACCGGATCAATAAGGTTGATGTTTTTTATGGAAGTATTACCAGAGGCGTCAATGGTTGCGAGCTGTCCCTGCCGGTCATTTTTAAGCTCATAGTAAAGGTCTACTGTGTTGTTGACTCCTTTTTTGACGGCGTAGCGATTGTAGATCGTATCGGTCGCCTGTTTATCCCATATTGTATTTCCTGCCTTGTCGACCAATAATAGGCGGACTGCTGCATTTCCGCTCTGGCTACGGTCCTTGTACGACAGGAAGAAAGTATTGTTTGAAGAAGCCAGCAGCTTCATCGTTTCTACGGAATAGGATGCGCCAAGATCTATTGTTTTCAGCACCTGGCCATCAGGGGCAAGTTTATACAGGACTTTGCTGGAGTTGCCCTGGCTGTCATAAGAAATAAATGCGATCCAGAAATTTCCTTCCTGGTCGCAGAGTACCGATTCGGGAGAAGATGAATTACCATGTCCGATTTCTTTTTTCAAAAGAATATCACCTTTGCCATCTACGCGGTAGAAAAAATCGGAAGTGATGAACGCAAAATGATTTTCGCTAATTGCGATCATATCCCGCAGATTATGATAGTCCTTTTCCTGGAAGACTTTATAGAAGCCCTGTTGTGCATTCACGAACAAGCTGCACGTTATGGTCAACATCAACGTGAAGGTAATTCTGGACATCATGATTGGGTCGGTTTGGTTTTGCGCAATTGACAATGAAGTTGCTTTGTTCGTTGCGCAATTCAGTACCGGGAAGAATGAACTGTTGAAATATGTCGTTGAACTGTATTCTCGGTGTTGTTGCCGGGACGGGCTTTGTTACCAGTGTATCTTGAGTTTTGACTGGCGCAGGAGTATCGCAAAGTGCGCAAAGGATCCGCAAAGATCGCCGAGTATTTCTTTGCGTGCTTTGCGGATCTTTTGCGCACTTTGCGATACTCCTGCGCCAGTCTGTTTAGAGATTCACGAATTTCACATAGATCGTAATATTCCTGTTACGTCCTTTGTCATCCGTACAGGAGATCTTTACCGGTCCTTCTTCCGGGAGGAAGAATTGTTTTTCGCCGGCTGGCGATGCCTTGTAAAACTTATTGTTGATGTACCAGTAAACCTTGCTCACATCCGGCGCTGTCTTGCAAATGAGCTGCAGTGGTTCCGGATTTTTTTTATTGATCAGATACTCCATCTTGTTTACCGGAAACTGTATCACGGGAGCGCTCCCTTTAAAGATCAGTTCGCAATCGGGATTATGTGGTGGGATGGCCTGGAAAGCGATACGGTTTTCTGTGAACCATAACTGCATCTCAGGTTCGATCATTTTGTACCATTTCTTTTTATAACCGGTTGCCGGCGCACAGCTTTTGCAATAAGCGATCTTTTCATCCGGACTTGTCATGATCTCCTGCCAGTTGTTGCAAGTTCGCGTGCTGGAGATCAGCGGTATAAAATAGTCGGACGTGATACTTGTACAGTGATCTCCGGGTGGTAAACCTGTTTCGCTGCAAACCTGTCGAAGCTCGAGATCAGCAGGAGGCGAGAACCACTCCTTATCGTTGTTGTAGTCAATGGTATTGAAAATACGGAAGAGCAACGGAGTGGCCACATTTGCACCGCTAAGGTCAGGCACGCCTGCACCTGAAAAGTTGCCGGTCCAGATACCTACAGTATAGTTCTTATTGTAGCCAATGCTCCACCCATCCCTCCGGCCATAACTGGTACCGGTCTTCCAGGCGATCTTGGGCATACGTTCTGTGGCAGTCCAGTTAAGCGGGAAGTCGGGGCGATTCACTTTGGAAAGAATATCATTGATCATATAAGTGGCTGCCGGGCTCACGAGTTGCAAAGAATTCTTTACGCTATCAGCATTGGTAAACGAGGGTCTGCTGAACTTCCCTTCATTGGCAAAAGCAGCAAAAAGGGCGGTCAGTTCTTCAAGTGTGGTGCCGCATCCTCCCAGTATCAGTGACAGCCCAAGCTTTTTTCTGTCTTTTTCGATTTGCCTGAACCGGCATTTGATCAATTGGTCGATCATTTTCTCCTGCCCAAGAAGACTCAGGCTTTTTACTGCCGGAATATTCAGCGAATGTTCCAAAGCATATTGGATGGTAACATAACCATTGAATTGCTGATCATAATTCTCCGGAGCATATCCTTCATAGTTCACGGGTACATCGGTCACAACTGATTTGGGAGTGAGTAAACCTTCATCGAAGCAGAGGGCATAGAGCAATGGTTTGAGCGTGCTGCCTGGTTGGCGGACAGCAGCGGCGCCGTTCACCTGCCCGTCATCAAGTGTATCGGTAAAATCTGACGAACCTACATAACTGACCACTCGATTTGTTCTGTTATCGATGATCACTACAGCGGCATTACGGATATTTCTCAGTCGCTGTGAACGGACATAGTCTAAAACGATCTTCTCGGTTTTCAGTTGCATGTTAAGATCGATGTGCGATCCGATCGTGCCTTTTTGCTGCCGCGACAGCTTGTAAAAAAGATGCGGGGCATAATGCGGAACTGTATTCCTTGTTGCCGTTAAAGGCTCTGCGAGTGCATCGCTGATCTCTTTCTCTGTAAATACATCTTCATCGGCAAATTTCTGCAGCCAGCGGTTGCGCTCTTCCACTATGCGGCCGTTATGTCTTCCTATAACCAGGCTTGACGGGCGGTTGGGAATAATACTCAATGCAGTTATCTCGGCCAGTGAAAGGTGGTCAGGGTTTTTATTAAAATACAGAAGTGCTGCTGCTTTCACGCCCTCGATATTGCCCCCATAAGGGACCAGGTTCAGGTACATTTGAAGGATCTCGTCTTTATCATATGTCCATTCCAGTTGCAATGCGCGGAACATCTCTGCGATCTTGTTGGGAACCGTCCGCTTTCTGTGTTCCAGTGCCCTGGCCACCTGCATGGTGATGGTGCTGGCTCCGGACGTCCTCTTCCAGCGGAACAGGTTTTTGAAAAACGCACGGCCGATCGCTATGACATTAATACCCGGATGGCTATAAAAATGTTTATCCTCTTTCGCAATGATGGTCTTTCGCAAAAGGGGCGAGATCTCCTCCAACTCAGTTTTCATCCGCCATTTATCATCAGCAGTTAAACTGGCATTGATCACTTCCCCTTTACTATCTGTAAGTATCGATGAATAATCGATCCTGTCGGGCAGCGGAAATATCCAGTTCAGTAAAAAGAACAAAACGATCAAACCTGCCACGCCAATCGCAGCACGCTTTAATAACCTGATGATATATTGCCTGGAAAATCTTCGTTTCATATATTGCCTGGCGGCGAATGGCGTAAAGGTAGAAATACGGATGAAAATGTTTAGATAAAATTCAGCAACCGTTGTTCGTTGACCGTTGTCCGTTGCCCGCAAGAAAACGATCCATAAACAGCATTTGGTAACAGTCTTTCCGGACAACGGTCAACGGACAACGGACAACGGTCAACGGACACCCCCCTTAACAAATATTTATCCGCCAATATTAGGATTCCCTGTTACCTGTATGCTATCTTGCTTCAAATTCTTCTCACATGATTGCAGGTTCCTGCATGCTGGCAGATAAAAGTATTCCTCCTTAACCTGGGTTTTCCACTTTTTATTATTCTTGTGATACGCTTTATGGAAAAAGGGGTCGGTATGAGTCCCCGTTTCAATGATTTTATTTACCTTCTCTTTATAAAAGAGAACCTAACCAAACCTTATGTATTTCAAAAGATTCCTGGCAGTTCTTGCCTCGATTGCCTTTGTCGTAACGGCCTGCAACCGTAATGCCGCCGTTCTCAGTTATACCAATGCAAAAGATGAAGTCCCCCAACTCGGGAATCTGCAGTTCAGGTTCGATCAGGGAATGGTCGCGGATTCCCTGTTGAACGTATGGGATTCGACAGACTATATCTCTTTTGAACCTGCGATCAAAGGTAAATACCGGTGGGAAACACCCGATCAGCTGATCTTTTCGCCAGCCGAACCGCTTAATCCCGCAACAAATTACACAGCGAAGATCAAGTCGTCTGTATTGCGATTCAGCAAATACAATAAGGTAAGTGGAGGTGATGATATAAAATTCCATACGCCGTCGCTGCAGCTCGAAAGCTCACAGGTGATCTGGATCGGGGAGTCGAGCACTACCGCATCCCCTCAGCTCGATCTTTTTTTTAATTATAAGATCAACCCTGCTGATCTGAAGGAATTATTGCAGATTGACGTTGACGGTAAAAAGCAGGAATTTTCCCTGCTTACCGTTTCTCCTGATTCAAAGATCTCCGTTCGCCTGAGCGGAGTTAAATCTTCTGATAATGATTATTCTTCTAAAGTGACCATCGGCAAAGGACTGAAACCTGAAGGTGGAAAGAATTCAACTTCTGAGGCGTTGACTTCGGCTGTCACAATTCCTTCTCCTTATTCGCTTGTTGTGCAGAACCTCGAAACGGAGCATGATGGCACAGATGGTATCGTTAACGTAGTGACCAGTCAGCAACTGAGCGAAGAGAACCTCAAGTCGCATATCAGGATCGATCCGGAAGTGTCGTTCAGTGTAAGCACGAACGAATCCGGGTTTACGATCCGTAGCAGCCAGTTCAGCGTGGATAAAAGTTATACACTGATCATTTCAAAAGGCCTGCGTGGCAAGATCGGTGGTGTGCTGAAGGAGGAATACAATGGAAGTGTCGCCTTCGGCGAATTGGAACCCGGCATCACTTTTACCAATAATAAAGCTGTTTATCTTTCTAAAAAAGGCGCGAAGAATATGGAGGTCCGTATCACCAGCGTCGAAAAAGTAAAGATCGTCATCTCCAAGATATACGAGAATAACCTGCTGATGGCGCAACGTTATGGTTACTATCCGCAGGAATCCGGGAATTCGGGATATGAAGAATACGAGGGCGATTATGGAGGTGACAGTTATACCAGCGCTTCCCTCGGTGATGTGATCTACGAGAAAGTGATCGATACAAGATCACTGCCGAAAAGCGGTGGAGGCAGATTGTTGAACTTTTCACAGTTTGAAGATCGCTTACCGGATTTCAATGGGGTGTATCATGTCGTGATCCGTTCGGAAACAGATTACTGGGTAAGGGACAGTCGCTTTATCTCCCTTTCAGATATTGGACTGATCGCGAAACAGGGCGAGGATAAGATCGTGGTATTCGCGAATTCAATCAAAACGGCTGATCCGGTAAATGGGGTGACCATAAACGTATATGCTGCCAATAACCAGTTAATTGGAACCGCAGCAACGGACGCGGATGGCGTTGCGTCGATCGCTTATTCAAAAAAGGAATTCAGTGGATTTAAACCAGCAATGATCATCGCTAAAACTGCTGATGACTTTAACTATCTTCCTTTCAATAATACAAGAGTCAATACATCAAGATTTGCGGTTGGCGGTAAACGCAATAACTCGTCTGGCCTTGATGCATTCGTATATGCGGAAAGAGATATTTACAGGCCGGGAGAACGGGTGAATTTCTCCGTCATCATCCGGGACCGGGAATGGCATTCGCCGGGAGAGATTCCGTTGAAGATGAAATTCCTGATGCCAAATGGCAAAGAACTCAAAACCTTCCGCAAGAACCTGAACGATGAAGGTGCTGTTGAAGGAAATGTGGATATCGCAACGTCTGCGATCACTGGCAGCTATACGCTCGAAGTGTATACATCAAATGATGTGCTGCTAGCTTCCAAAAACTTTTCCATCGAAGAGTTTGTTCCCGATCGTATCCGGGTGAATGCGAAACTTAGTGCAACCGCGTTAAAACCGGGGCAATCATCCCAACTCTCTATCAATGCCATGAATTTCTTCGGTCCGCCTGCAGCAAACCGTAATTATGAAACGGAAATACAGGTAAAACAAAAAAGTTTCTCACCGGAGAAATTCAGCAATTATAATTTCAGCCTCGCCAATCAAAATACATTCTTTGACAAACAGGTAAAAGAAGGGAAAACAGATGCCGAAGGAAATGCAGTGGAAACGTATGAAGTGCCGGATACTTACCAGCACATGGGCGCTTTGCAGACGAACTTCTATACAACAGTATTTGATGAAACAGGCAGACCGGTAAGCAGAATGGTGTCTGCAGACGTGTATACACAGGATGTCTTTTACGGTATCAAGTACGATTGGATGTATTATTTTCCACTGAATCAGACTGCAAAGTTCGACCTCGTATCGGTCAATAAAGATGGTAGCGTGGTGAACTCGACTGCTAAAGTGCAGGTGATCAAACATGAATACAGAACTGTACTGAGTAAAAGTGGCAGCTACTTCCGTTATGAATCTCAGAAGCAGGATAAGATGATGACGGAGGTACAACTGAATGTAGGCAATAATACTTCGTTCAGTTATGTACCGCGTTCTCCTGGAGATTATGAGTTGCGTGTTTATATCCCCGGGGCAAACAGCTATGTAAGCCGGAGTTTCTATAGCTATGGAAGCTGGGGTGGTGATAATAATTCTTTCGAAGTAAACAACGAAGGAAATGTTGATATTACGCTCGATAAGAAATCTTATGAAGCAGGGGAAACGGTAAAAGCATTATTCAAAACACCGTTCAGCGGGCGTATGCTGGTGACGATGGAGACAGATCACCTGATCTCCCATCAATATGTAACCGTGAATGATCGCTCTGCAAGCATTGATCTGAAACTTTCCGGAGAGCATGTGCCGAACGTATACATTACGGCAACATTGATCAAACCGCATGAAATGTCAGACATTCCGTTGACTGTTGCCCATGGATTTCAAAATGTGAGTGTAGAAGAGAAGAGCCGTGAAATTCCTGTAACAATCGATGCACAAAAATCAGTTCGTTCAAAAACGCACCAGAAGATCAAAGTAAAAGGTGCACCGGGCAGTTATGTTACGCTCTCAGCTGTAGATAACGGCGTATTGCAGGTAAGCGATTTCAAAACACCTGACCCTTACAATTATTTCTACCAGCAAAAAGCGTTACAGGTAAGCGCATACGATCTTTACCCTTTATTGTTTGCCGAGGTCCGGGCAAGATCAAGCAGCACAGGTGGTGACGGTGAGTTAAGTATGGATCGTCGCGTGAATCCAATGCCGGCAAAACGTATCAAGGTTGTCAGCTACTGGAGCGGCATCAAAAAAACAGATGGCAGCGGCAACGCCGAGTTCGAGATCGATATCCCGCAATTCAGTGGTGAGATCCGCCTGATGGCTGTGTCTTATAAAGGGCAGCGTTTTGGATCAGCAGATAATACCATGACAGTTGCCGATCCGATTGTACTGAGCACTGCATTACCAAGATTCCTGAGCCCGGGAGATACCGTGAATGTGCCCGTCACACTTAGCAATACTACAGACAAATCGACCAATGTCTCTGCGAGTATCAAAGTGGAAGGCGGGATCAAGGTTGTAGGAAGTGCCACAGAATCTATTCCCGTATCTGCAAAATCTGAAGGCCGTGCATCGTTCCGGATCGTTGCAGATCCGGTGATAGGCATCGGAAAAGTGAAGATCCTTGCCAGCGGAGCGGGGGAGAAGTTTGAAGATGAAACAGAGATCAGCATCCGCCCGGCATCTACACTGCAAAAACGTACGGGCAGCGGCGTCATCGCGGGTGGAAGTTCCCAGACGGTTAATGTGGGTATGAGTGACTTTATTCCTGGCAGCAGCAATTACAATTTTGTGGTAAGCCGGTCTCCGGTACTCGAACTCGGTGAACAATTGCGATACCTCGTTCAGTATCCTTATGGATGTACCGAGCAAACAGTGTCTGCCGCATTCCCGCAATTGTATTATGGCGATATGGTTGACCTGATGCAACTGAATGCTAAGGAAAAAACAAATGCGAATTCAAATATCCTGGAAGCTATCCGGAAGATCAAAATGCGTCAGTTGTATTCAGGCGCTGTGACTTTATGGGATGGTGGTGGTAAGGAAGACTGGTGGTCTACCATCTACTCAGCACACTTCCTGCTGGAAGCAAGAAAGGCTGGATTTGACGTTGATAATAGTTTGATCGAAACGATGCTGAATTACATCAATCACCGGTTGAAGAACAGGGAACTGATCACCTACTATTATAACCGCGATCAGCAAAAGAAGATCGCTCCGAAAGAAGTTGCTTACGGTTTATATGTGCTGGCACTTGCAAACCGTACAAATATTCCGGCAATGAACTATTATAAATCAAATCCGGCTGTGTTGGCCCTTGACAGCCGTTACCTGCTTTCTGCTGCTTATGCTGCTGCCGGCGATAAGAAGTCATTCACGGCGATCCTTCCCGGATCTTTTTCAGGGGAAGAGTCGGTTACGCAGACAGGCGGCAGCTATTACTCTGCAGTAAGGGATGAAGCTATCGCGCTGAATGCACTGGTGGATGTTGATCCGGGCAATAAACAGATACCTGTTATGGCCAAACATGTCGGTCAGCAACTGAAAAGCCGGTCCTGGCTAAGCACGCAGGAAAGAGCGTTCTCCTTCCTCGCCCTGGGTAAACTGGCACGTAGCGCCAATAGCTCAACGGTAACAGCCGAAATAAAAGTGGATGGCAGAACCGTTGCCAAAGTGGATGGCGGTCAGTGGCGGGGAGATAAAGCAGCGCTGAAGGGCAGTAATGTACAGGTGGTGACCAAAGGTTCCGGGAATCTCTACTTCTTCTGGGAGGCAGAAGGGATCAGCGCCACGGGTGCATATGTCGAAGAAGATAATTTCCTGAAAGTTAGAAAGCGCTTTTTCGATCGTTTTGGTACACCGGTCAGCGGAAATACATTTAAACAGAATGATCTGGTGATCATTGGCATCACGTTGGAGAAAACATACTCGGGCACTGTGGAGAACATCGTTATCACCGATCTGTTACCGGCCGGGTTTGAAATCGAAAATCCAAGAACAAAAGAAATTCCGGGAATGGACTGGATCAAGGATGCGTCAACTCCAACATCGATTGATGTGAGAGATGATAGGTTGCATTTGTTCGTGGACGCCTATAATAATAAACAGACATATTATTATGCGGTAAGAGCTGTCTCGCCTGGTCAGTACAAAATGGGACCAGTGAGTGCAGATGCGATGTACAACGGCGAGTATCATTCTTACAATGGTGCGGGTGTGATCAGGATTGTTCAATAAGCAGCCTGGCGTAGTTCAGTATCGCAAAGGACGCTAAGTAAACGCAAAG
>JBEVKW010000364.1:0-23624 GCA_040509495.1 Chitinophagaceae bacterium
CTCGGCCAACGGCCATCGGTCATCGGCCATCGTCGCTCTTCGGTCATCGTCGCTCTTCGGCCATCCTCCCTCTGTCATCGGCCACCAAACCGGAACGACGATCACTTACCTAAACGACATTGTTTTATCCGTCGCGTTCAAAAGCCCTACCTTTAAGTAAATCCCGTCTGATAATTGTCTTCCGTTCTTCAACGAAATAACGTCCGCATACTTGGAAAGGGAACACGCATTCTCTTTTTTACACATGGTTTTGGTTGTGATCAGAACATGTGGAGATATATCTATCCGTCTTTTGAGGAAGCATACAGGATCGTGCTGATCGACCACGTTGGAGCTGGCGGCTCTGATCTGGCTGCCTATTCCTTTGATAAATACGATACCCTTGATGGGTATGTGGATGATATCCTGGAGGTCATCGATGAGTTGCAATTAAAGGAAGTGACATTCGTTGGACACTCTGTAGGCGCTCTCATGGGAATCATAGCCGCCATCAGGCGCCCGGAAATATTCAGCCGGCTGATCCTTGTCAGCCCCTCGCCTTCTTATATCAATGAAGGAGCTTATACCGGCGGCTTTACGCGGCCGCAGATAAACGAACTGCTGGAAGCGCTTGAGGATAACCATCTTGGATGGTCAATGACAATGGCGCCGGTGATCATGGGAAACCCTGACAGAAAGGAACTCGGAGAGGAATTGGCGAACAGCTTCTGCCGCACCGACCCTGCCATAGCGAAACAATTTGCCCGCACCACTTTTCTTTCAGACAAACGCCATATTATCGGGCAAACACCGGTACCTTCACTCATTCTTCAATGCTCCAGCGACGTCATAGCGCCGGTTGAAGTTGGCGAATATATGCATGAGCAAATGCCTGCCAGCACACTGGTTATTTTAAACGCAACCGGGCATTGTCCGAACCTGAGCGCACCGGCCGAAACAATATCAGCTATTCAAGATTACTTACATGAAGTCTGACACACGGACCGGTATCGGTGATCTGAGGGAAGATTTCGAAGATCTTTTTGAACAATCACTGACCGGCAATATCATTGCCTCTCCTGCTGGAAAGATCGAACGGGTCAACCATAAACTTGCGTCCTGGCTCAATATTTCCGTCACAGCCATTTGCGGCTGCTCCTTTTCTGATCTTCTGACGATCGGCGGCAAGATCTATTACGAAACACATCTTGGTCCGCTTTTAAGAATGCAGGGGCACTTTGACGAAGTTGCTGTTGAACTCGCGGCAGAAGGTGGTACAAAGATCCCCGTCCTCATCAATGCAATAGAGCGCCGGGATACGGAAGGTCACCCGGTATTCATCCGCTTCACCGTTTTCAAAGCAGCCGATCGCAGGATCTATGAACAGAACCTGAAAGAACTGAAGGCCACGTTCGAAGGCAATCTTGTACATGCCGAACAGCTGACACACTACAGGGAACAGTTTATTGCTGTTCTGGGGCATGATCTGCGAAATCCTGTTGGCTCTATACTCGCTTCCACTTCTTTGCTATCCGGTGATCATCCACCCGCCATCAATACACGGGCCGTTCAGCTCATCCGCAAAAGTGCTTTGCGTATATCGGAACTCATTACCAACACCATGGACTTTGCCAGGACGCGCCTGGGCGAAGGAATTGTTTTGACTGTAACACCTGTTTCCCTTAAACCAGTGATCGATCATGTGATCGAAGAATTGATGTCCATCTGGCCTGCGAAGATCATTACTTCTGATATCAAACTTCCCGGACTGATCCGTTGCGATGGTGCAAGAATTGCGCAGCTGATCTCAAACCTCCTGGCGAATGCGATCACGCACGGCGCAACAGATCAACCCGTGAGTATTGAAGCAGACATACAGGATGGAAAGTTGGTGATTGCAGTATGTAATGGAGGCGACCCGATCGATCCATTGCAGATGAAAGAGATCTTCCAACCTTTCCGGAGAGAACAAACCAATAAAAATCAACATGGCCCGCGTAATGGCCTTGGGCTGGGTTTATACATTTCTTCGGAAATAGCAAAGGCACATAACGGCACACTGAACGTAACGTCCACGCCAGAACAAACATGTTTCACTTTTACTATGCCATTGTTATAATGGTACGGAAGAACGCCGGCACCATGCCCCCCTATCTACCGACGCATTCTCAAGCCATTATTTCACCTTAACCTATATAAAAGCATCAATACCAACCTGCGGGCCTTACGGCATACCCTGTCATAAAATAAATCAGCCTTTACGTAACAAATACACGAACTTCGGCTTATTAACATTGCAAACTAAAAACGTGTTTCTGTATATTATAACAACCACCATCCTGGCAATTGTACTTTTGTATTTTTTCCGCCAGCGACAACTTCGTAAAAAGAATAATTCGATCCGTCTTTTCAACATCGCTTTGAGAAGTGAAAATGATTGCAATTTCGAGCAGGCGATCGGTCAGTATGAATCAGCGCTGACAGAGATCAAACGCACAGGGAATAACTCAGCATTGAAAACAAAGATCCGGGAGAAGATCAAACTGCTTAATGTTGTACTTCAATACCATAAGCGGTAGTCAGCTGACCGGCTTATCCGGGATCTGTTTCAAAATAAAAGAACAACAGGAAGTACCATAGAGAACATACCAGATCAACATGGTGAGGCCATTACAACTTCCTGTCAACAGCGTTCATAACCATCAGTACCAACCGGTATGAGCGACTGTCACATGTATTTGCATTTCGACCAGCTTGCCTTCAGATATCCTGGACAGTAAATGACAAACCAGCGAGAGCTTAGCCTATTGTCAAAAACATTCCAGTTGAACCTTGTTTTATTTAAGCCAGGACATCTGTAAAATATCCATCCTGATAAAGCTCATTTTTAAGTAAAGTGAATATTATAAACGCAGGACAAGTCACAGGCTGCCAGTAGTTGATCTTGCAGTTACGGCTTGTTGTAAGCTGAAAACCTTGAAATGAAAAAGAGGCTTATTCAAATAACGCTGGTCATTAAATCCTGTCATCTCATGCAGGAGTATAATCTAAGCAAACGCACTGAATCGATTTATGACGTGAATGTAGCAGATGAAAGTGGACAACGATTCTATTTCACGCTGGTAAAAGGGCGCGGGCAGTGGCGATTAGGACCTGAACAATTGCTTCCTGAATCGATCCTCGAAAATGAAAAAGTGCTGCTGACGGCTTTTCGATCGATTGAGAGCATCGAAGTGACGGACCACTGCTACAACAATTAACTGCAGTTCCACAGCAATTCTTTCAGACCAGCCATAAGATGTTTTTTATCGCGTTATTTTTTAACCGCAACACACCTCTTACTTTCTCAAGACGCCTTTCCCGTAAATCGGCAAATCATACCCCCAAAAAAGTTTCCGCCCGATCAGAATACTGTATCCGTCGCAGCTTTATTTATTTTTCCGGGGCTTTCTTCTCATCCTTTGCGCCCGTTCTTCATCGTTTTCCTGGCTATCATCGTCATCAATGGCATTATGAGCTTCTGCATCATCTTCCTCTTCATTGTAAACTTCATCTCCTTCTCCTCCGGTAAGATCTCCTGGCTTTACTGTCTGCTTCTCTGCCGCGCTGGCAACATTACCATTCACTGCCTTATCATCCATTTGAATGCTAAGCTTTGCACGTTCCTCTACCGGCTCCGCTGATTTATCCTGCTCTTTTTTATATTGATTATTTTTGCGATTAGCGGTGCGCCCCTTATTTTTTCCTGCTCCAGAAGGCTTACCTGATGAGCGCTCCGCATCCTTGCCCTTTTGACTTTTTGACATTGTACTTAGTTGAGAAATGATAAATAACAATGGGGAATAACGTGCCATGAAACAATACAGGCCGAACAGGCTGCTGAAAAAAAATTTGCTGCCTTTCTTATCCAGGTCCAGGGACCTGCCTGCCGCCTGATCAACCCAAAAATGACTGGCGCTTTTTTTGTGGCAGAATAGAAAAATCAACTATGAGCGACAACAAACAAAACACCGGCAAGCAGGATGATATCCGCGTAGACGCTAATGATCCGTCTGAAGTAGAATACTTACACCAACAGTTTCCACATAAAACACACGAGCAGATCAAAGAGGCAATAAAATTAAAAGGCCCTATCCGCAAAAACATCGAAGCGTATTTGTCGGGAAAATCTTCCTGACAATTGGGGTGACCGCGAATAGACTTCAGTTGAAATTGAGCGTAATGGAGTGATTGTATCAGAAAAATAATGTTCCATGAAGATGGGTCTATTCGCGGTATCTCGTGCTAGCCATGACCCGCTTAGCATTCAACTCATGTCAATGAACCTCTCTTCATCAGGGTGGGTTACATGCCTATCCCTGCCGCCTTACCGTGTATTTTCATCCACTCAGCAGATCCTGCCGCTCTTGCTCTCTCCTATTTGCCCGACAATTGAACCTCACTAAGCATTGGATTCAATATGAAACGAGCTGATCAGCGCATGGAGTATTCCACAGTAAAACTGGATATCTGCGAAGAGTGACATATTACAACGTAAACATGTTCTTTCAGAAAGAATATCGGTCAGTTTCAGATCCGGTTGCCGGATCAATCATTCAGCAACAACCGCAGCGGCATATTCTTTGTCACCCATACCTGTAAACTTATCCATTCAAATCAATAAGTATGAAAGAAACAAAAACGTATACACTTATTACCGGCGGCTCTGCCGGTATCGGCTATGAACTAGCGAAGGTTTTCGCGGAAGAAGCTCACAACCTCATTCTTGTCGCCAGAACAGAGGCTGATCTTCAACAAGTGAAAACGGAGTTAGAAGGGGCCGGCATCAATGTGATCACGATCGCAAAAGATCTTTTTGAACCCAATGCAGCATTCGAACTTTACCAGGAGATCAAATCACGTCAATTGACCGTTGACATTCTTGTAAACAACGCAGGTCAGGGTGAATATGGATTGTTTGCCGAAACAGATGTCAACCGCGAACTTTCCATTGTACAATTAAACATTGCATCACTCATTGTACTCACTAAATTCTTCCTGCAGGATATGCTGGAACGCGGTGAGGGTCGCATTCTGAACCTCTCGTCCATTGCAAGCAAAACGCCAGGTCCATGGCAGGCTGTATATCATGGCACCAAGGCATTTGTACAATCTTTCACGGAAGCTGTCCGCAGTGAAGTGAAAGAACACAATATTACCGTCACAGCTTTGCTTCCCGGTGCAACAGATACTGACTTTTTTCATAAAGCAGGAATGGAATCATCCAAAGCTGTGCAGGACAAGTCAAAGCTGTCGGATCCTGCCGACGTTGCCAGAGATGGTTATAAGGCGCTGATGAGCGGCGACGATAAAGTGATCTCCGGTTTGAAAAATAAAATGACCGTTGCGGCCAGCAACATGATGTCTGATCAAAAAGCCGCCGATACAATGAAAAAACAACAAGAACCTGTCACCACAAAAACATCATTATGAAAGCAGCAGTAATACATGGACCTGGTAAAGTCACCTGTGATAACGTAGATGATCCGATACTTAAGGATGACAGGGATATTATTCTCAAAGTTACCGCTACCGCCATCTGCGGATCGGATCTGCATATTTACAGTGGTGGTATTCCCCAGCCAAGGCCAATGATACTTGGTCATGAGTTCATGGGCATCGTGCAGGAAACCGGCAAAGCTGTAAAAAATCTGAAGCCTGGTGACCGCGTCGTGGTGCCCTTCCCTATCGCTTGCGGCCATTGCTTCTTCTGTAATCATCATCTGCCTGGTCATTGCGAGAACAGCAATCCTGAACATTACGGTCCTGAAGGAGGCCTGCTTACTGAAAAAGGCGGAGCGCTTTTTGGATACACCGATCTCTACGGCGGCTATGATGGTGGACAGGCACAGTATGTACGTGTGCCCTATGCCGATTACGGACCGCGCATTGTACCTGATAACCTGACGGATGAACAGGTACTGTTCTTAACAGACATTTTCCCTACCGGCTATTCGGGTATTGACTGGGGAGAAGTGAAAGGTGGAGAAACCGTAGCGATCTTTGGTGCAGGCCCGGTTGGTATCATGGCAGCCAAAAGTGCCTGGCTTCGTGGAGCAGCAAGGGTAATTATCGTCGATACATTACAATACCGCCTGGATATGGCCAAAAAAGCCGCTAATGCGGAAGGCATTTTATGGGACGGTGCGAAAGACAACGATGTGATTGAACAGATCAGGTCAATGACAGAAGGCCGCGGCGCAGATGTTTGCGTGGAAGCTGTTGGATTTGAACCGGACCGTTCATTGATCGACCGGGCAAAAGCAGTCATCAACCTGGAAAAAGGTTCTCCAAAAGTGATTGAAGCCTGCATGAGCGCAGTGCGAAGAGGCGGCATTGTTTCAGTGCTGGGTGTATACCCTACTACGTATGACAATTTTCCACTCGGACAATTCTTCGATAAAGGCATTATTATGAAAGGCGGACAGGCTCCGGCGCATAAACACATTGACACCTTGCTCGACTACGTTAAGCAGGGTAAAGTGCAGCTGGATGACATCATTACACATCGTCTTCCGTTATCAAAGATCGCAGACGGGTATTCTATGTTCAGGAAAAAAGAAGATAACTGTGTAAAGGTGGTTCTTGATCCATGGGCTGATTGATCCGCTTTTTCATGTTATGCTACAGGTGGCCGGGTATTTTGCCCGGCCTCTTCTTTTCCGGATGCTTTTCGTTTGGCATATTTGGCGGAGAGACACATGATCCAAATATTGATGGCAAAGGAGAATGCATTCGTGAAGATCACCGGGTAGTCAGTGCGCATGATCCCGTACGCGATCCATCCTCCAAGACCTGCAAGCAATGTTACAAGCATTGCCGTCGAAGTTCCCTCTGCCTGTTTCTCCCTGATGATCTTAATAAGCTGGGGAAGCAGCGATAGCCCAGTGAATATTCCCGCGATAATGCCAACCACTTGTTCTGTTACCATACCTGAGTAACGGCATAATCCGTGCCTGCATCTGCTTTTATCTTTTTGGCATAGTAATGCATAGCATATAAGTTGAAATAAAACTCAACAAGATGAATACTTACCCTGATCTCAGCAGCAAAACAATCGTCATCACCGGCGCTTCCAGCGGGGTGGGAAAAGCTATGGCGCTGGCACTCGCGTCGACAGGCGCAAAACTGGTGCTTGCAGCAAGACGTAAAGACGCGCTGGAGGAACTCGCCCTGGAGTGTGAATCACTCGGAAGCGTTGCACTTGCCGTGCAAACGGATATGCGTAAAAGCAATGATGTGGAATACCTGGCTGCGCAAGCTGCCGCATTTGGCGGGGCCATAGATGTGTGGATCAATAATGCCGGTGTACTGGCCGCCGGGGCACTGGAAGATATTCCTTCATCCGTCAACGAAAATGTGATCCAGACAAACCTGATCGGGTATATGCATGGCACAAGAACAGTGATCCCCTATTTTAAGAAACAACAGCAGGGCATTCTCATCAACAATATTTCGGTAGGCGGTTGGTTTCCGACACCCTATGGATCTGCTTACACAGCAAGTAAGTTTGGACTGCGCGGTTTATCTGCAGCCATCAGGGGCGAACTTAAAGGATGGCCCGACATTCATGTATGTGATCTTTATCCGGCGTTCCTTGACACACCCGGCATGCAGCATTCCGCTAATTATACCGGCAAAGTTTTGAAACCTGTTCCGCCAGTTTACGCGCCGCAAAAAGTGGCTGATGCAGTGATCAGCCTGATCGATTGTCCGAGGCCCAGCAAAACCGTTGGCTTAACAGCGAGCTTACTGCGTCTATCATCGCTGCTGTTCCCAGGGATAAGCCGTGCAGCAACTGTTGGAGTGATCCGTCAATACCTGAGAAGAGCAAAAGACATCGATCATACCAGTGGGAATGTTCTGGAATCCGTTCCGTACGGAACGAGTGTGGAAGGCGGATGGCAGAAAGACCAAAGCTCCTCATCTTCCAAGAAGACAACATTTCTTATTGCCGCAACATTGGGTGTGGCGCTTGGTGTTGGATTGGCCAGATGGCGAAAGCTATAAGAATACAAATGCGGGCCTTACGGCCCGCATAGTGTATTCGGTGAGATCAGGGATATGAGATACTTATTCTTCTTCCACTTCCATTTCCGCTTCCCAATTGATATCGTTCTCTGCAATAGCACTAAGCCCTTCATCTGTCTGTTTTTCTTCATCAAGGGTTTCCTGGAGCAATCCTGCCGCTTCATCGTGTCCTAGTGTATAGGCAAACTGAACGAGTGTGCCATAGGTAGCGATCTCATAGTGCTCAACTTTCTGTGCAGCCATAATGATCGCGGCGTCACGTGTCATCGTGCCGTCTTCTGTTTCTTCCATGATGCTTTCGGCTTCCTTGATCAGGCCTTCCATTGCATCGCATTTTTTTGCCTGTGCTTTTTTACCGAGAAGTTCGAAGACATTTTCAAGTCGCGCAACCTGTTCCTGCGTTTGTCCCAGATGTTCTTCGATCGCGTTCTGCAGTTCTTCCGTCGTTGCTTTTTTCTTCATCTTCGGCAGTGCTTTGGTAAGCGCTTTCTCTGCCCAGTAAATATCTTTTAAACTATCATGGAACAATTTCTCTAGTTGAGAATTGCCGGCGCCCATGCCTTGAGATGCGTTTTGTTTTTTCTTTTTTTTTGCGGGAGCTGATTTTGTAGCTGGCATAATCAATATTTTTTAAGTTAATTAAAGATTATTTCCAGTGAAAAAAACAAAGTATGTGCCGTGTCAAAAATAAAGCGGTTTTCCGGGTAATCCCTGAGTGCAATTCTGCCCCATTTTAAAAATATGTGTAAAAAAATTCGCGGTGTTCTATTCTTTTCCGTCCTCGAGTGAACTGTAATATTTCTCAATAGACGCGCCTGCACATTCGACGAGCGCATATGGGCGACGCTCATTCACATGCCAGCCGTTATCATGATAGAAAAGATAGCCAAACGAAACGCCATTCAGTACAACATGGAAAGACACGGGCTTACCATGGTCATTTAATTTATCAGAAGGATTGACCCAACCGGTATAATGCGTTCCCTCACATTCAAAGGAGATATCGAAGATATTGTCTTGCATAATGTCCGGTTTTATATGAAATGTATCCTCAAGGAGCAAAGGATGTACCAGCCGCAACATGCACCCCACAGCTGCAAAAACAGGGACCACTTTCCTCCGGGAAATCCCGTAACTTAAATTAAACCAAACCGAATTGCTGCCAATTCAGTTAAATTAGCATTTGAAGGCTGAATATCATCATGAAGCAATCAAAACAACCAACCTTTCTGTCTTATGCCGGAGAAATGGCGGCGATCATGCGCGGAAAAGATTGGACTGATTTTCCGCTGGGTCCACCCGCAGCCTGGCCGCAAAGTTTGCAAACCGCGCTTGGCATCATCCTGCATTCCAGGTTTCCCATGTTCATCTGGTGGGGGCAAGACCTGCTTTGCTTTTACAATGACGCTTACCGGCCGAGTTTGGGTAAAGATGGTAAACACCCATCTATCCTTGGCGAACCGGCAGCAGAAGCCTGGGCCGAGATCTGGCCGATCATTCATCCATTGATCAAACAGGTACTGGATGGCGGCGAAGCTACCTGGAGCGAAGATCAACTCGTGCCGATCTACCGCAATGGTTCTGTCGAAGAAGTTTACTGGACGTTCAGCTATAGCCGTATCAACAACGATGAAGGCGAGCCGTACGGCGTGCTGGTCACTTGCGTGGAAACAACAGAAAAGGTACTCGGCTTGCGCGAATTGCAGCAAGCAAATAATCTGCTTCAGTTTGCTACTGAAGCTGCCGAGTTGGGAACCTGGGATTATAATCTGCTTACAGGAACTTTTGTCGGCAACCACCGCCTGAAAAGCTGGTTTGGGATTGGTCCTGAAAAGGAGACCGATCTTCAACGGGCCATTGATCTGATAGCCGCACAGGATCGTCAGCGGGTGCTCGATAGCATGGCTGCGGCACTCGATTATGACCGCCAGAAACCCTATGACCTCGAGTACACGATCGTTCATCCTGTGACAGGTGCGGAAACCATTGTGCTGGTCAAAGGCCGTCCTTTTTTCGACGAACACGGCAGAGCCTACCGCTTCAGTGGTACAATGGAAGACATCACGGAAAAAAGCCGCACGCGGCAGATCATGGCCGAAAGCGAAAAGAATCTCCAGAACCTCGTAGAACAGGCGCCTGTGGCCATGTGCGTAATGAAAGGCCCCCTGCATACCGTAACCATTGCCAATGAACGCATGATCCGCTTATGGGGTAAAGCGAAACACCAGGTAATGCACCTGCCGATCTTCGAAGGACTTCCTGAAGTGAAAGGTCAGGGACTGGAAACATTCCTTGATCATGTATATACTTCAGGTGAACGTTTTACTGCGCAGGAACGCCCGGTGGAACTGCTTCGCGACGGAGTGCTGGAGACCGTTTACCAGAACTTTGTATACGAACCGCTGAAAGATCAGGCGGGCAGAACGGAAGGCGTAATAGCCGTTACGATTGATGTTACAGCACAGGTCACCGCCCGCCGCAAATTAGAAGAAGCGGAAGAACGGGCGCGTCTCGCTACTGAAGCTGCAAACCTGGGTACTTTTGATTTTAATATAATCGCTAAAACAGCCATTATCTCTCCCCGCTTCCTGGAGATCTTTGATGCCAATGAGGCAACCCTGCATCCGGAACTGGTCAACAAGATACATCCGGAAGACCGGCCTGTGCGCGAACGTGCGCATATCGATGCACTGCAATCCGGCAGACTTTTCTATGAAGCCCGCGTGATGCGCGATGATGGAACACTCACCTGGGTACGCATCGAAGGCCGGGTAGTCGTTGACCAGGCCGGAACGCCTTTACGGATCGTTGGTACGGCACTCGACTTTACAGAACACCGGGAACTGGAACAAAAGCGGGAAGAAATGATCGCGATCGCAAGTCATGAGTTGCGAAATCCAATGACCAGCCTCCGACTTGCCCTCGATGTACTGGCAGGACTACTCGACGCACGTGACCAGCGCATGTTACTCGAGAAAGCGCAGGAGCAGGTGCGCCGTTTGATCGCTATGACAGCTGAATTGCTCAATGTGTCAAAGATAGAGGCCGGAGAACTTGACCTGACACCCGAGATAATGAACATACGCCTGGCTATTGAAGAGAGCATCCTTACCACGCAGGCTGGTATCCCGCTCAATACTTTTACGATCACCGGTACACCGGAGATCAATGTGCATGCAGACAAATTCCGGATTGAACAGGTATTGGTCAACCTCCTTAGCAACGCAGCCAAATACTCTCCACGCGGCGCAGGGATCACCGTCGATGTGACACTGACAAACACCGCCGTTAAAGTCAGTATAATAGACAAAGGAATTGGAATTGACCCGGACAAAACCAGCCAGGTCTTCAAAAAGTTCGCCCGCATCAATCCCAGCCGCAGCATTGAGGGCTATGGCCTCGGACTCTATATTTCCGAACAGATCATCCGCGCACATGGCGGTGAGATCGGTGTGGAAAGTGAAAAGGGAGTCGGCTCCACCTTCTGGTTCACCCTGCCCCGTTAACAAAGCCGTTATCCTCACCCGGAAATCTTCTCCGGATTTTCCCGGAAATCGACCGGGCCTATACGGGTAAACGGTAATCCCCGCCACATTTTGGACACTTATTTGCTCAGAAAACTGATCCCGGGAACGTACCCGTATCAATCAGTAAATAATTGCTGCCCTTCAATCAACACATGAACAAGAAAAAACTACTCATTTGTGATGACGACACAGATATACTGGAAGTACTTGCCATGGTCTTCCAACCTTATTTTGATGTGATCGCTGAACCGGATAGTGCGATGGTCATGGATCTCGTACGTACCCACCAGCCGGCACTTATTATGGTCGACCTCTGGATGCCCGTTCTTTCAGGAGATCAATTGATCAGGCTGCTTCGCCTGGGAGCACCGGGCAAAAATGCCCGGATAATTGCAATATCCGCCAGCCCCACAGGCCAGAAGATCTCTTTAGATGCGGGAGCGGATCTGTTTATTCCAAAGCCTTTTGACATTCATTCCCTGATCGCTGAAGTTTGCGCGCTTTCGGAATGGAATGCCCTCGATAAAAAAGAAATTAGCGGCCCCTGATGAAACTGGCGGGCATTTTGACATATACTCATTATGACGCATGGCCAACACCCCACAATACTCCTCGTTGATGACGAGATGGATATCCTCCTGTTGCTGAAGGCTAAATTACGCAAGGCAGGATATACAGTGGAGACGAGCTTCAACGGCGAGCATTTCCTGGATAGTGTTCATCAGCACAGACCCGATCTCATCCTGATGGATATTACCATGAATGGACTTGATGGAGGGAGCCTGTGCCATCTGCTGAAAAGTTCCGACTGGACGCAGCAGATCCCCATTGTTCTTTTTTCGGGTAATGATAACATTCACGTCATTGCAAAAAATTGCCATGCGGATGCCGTGCTGTGTAAACCGTATGACCCGGCGGCATTCGACCAGGTATTGCATAAATTGTTTGGATGATAACGCTGGATAAGCATGTGACTGATTACCCATCCGCTGCAAGGTGCTATTGTCCCTTTGCATGATCCGGTTGGAAGATGTATGGTGTAGTGCAAACGATGAATCGCGACTCCTTTATGGAGATCATGAAGGACCTGATGAAACAAGGGGAATGCTGATCTCCAGCTTAAAACCCGCGCCTGGCGAAGTATCAACCTTCATCTCCCCTTCCAGTACCTTCACACGGCTGGCAATATTCTTCAATCCGATCCCTTGGCTCTTTACAGCTGGATCCGTTCCCCTGCCATTATCCGCAATAGACATGCTGGCAACACTTTTACCTACGTTAAAATCCAGGCTCACCTGGCTTGCCCCTGAATACTTTAGAATATTTGAACATTGTTCCTGCAGGATCCGGTAGATCGCCAGTTTCTGCCCGGCAGATAACTTCCATTCATCTTCCTCATCCATATTCAACGATGTGGCGATGCCCGCTGGTTTCAGCATCGTGTCAAAAAGATCAGAGACCTGGGCCGCAAGGTTTTTCGTTTCAAGATCCGGCGCAACCAGTTCATGAGCGATCCGCCGGTTTTCCTGTATAGCCTTTTTGATAGTATCAATGCAGAGTGGAACCAGTTCATCCACGCGCTCCGGTGAATCACGGATCACGGATAAAAACAGGTTAGTACTTGCGGGCAATTGGTTCACATTATCATGCAATTCCTTTCCGATCATATTCCGTTCTTTCTCTTCTGCTGCAAGCGACGCAGCGATCATTTCCCGCTGACTACGCATTTCCTGTTTCTTCAGTTCTATTTCCATTTTCTTCTGCCCGGAAATATCACGAATAAAAACGGAAAGGCCATCAGCAGAAGGATAGATGTGATTCTCCTGCCAAAGGTCGAGCGGTGCGTAATAATCTTCATTGCAAACATATTCCTGTGTATGGATCGCCTGCTGGAAGGCCTCGTAGGTAGCTGAGCCGATCGCAGCGGGAAACATTTCCCACACATTCCGGCCAATCAATTCGTCCCGTGACATGTTCGTCAGTTTCGCTGCCTTTGCATTGACAAATGTATACCGCCAGTCACGATCAAATGAAACGAACGCCTCAGAGATACGGTTAATGAATTTCGTATACCTGGTTTCTGCCTGTAACGCCAGCGCATGTTCTTCGCGTTCCCTGGTTATATCCTTCAGATGTATTGTTGCGCCTCCCTGCGACGGATAAACATTCGATTCCACCCATTTTTTCGAGTTGTTAAAATGATCCTGTATACTCCCTTGTTTATCGCTGCGTAATGTATCCTGCACAAGTTGCTGAAAAGCGGAACCGTTTAATTCCGGAAATGCATCCCAAATGATATTACCCACGGGCGTCCGGCCGTTTTTACTTAATAGCTTTCCAGCACTTTCATTCATGTAGGTGATATATCCTTCCGCATCTATTGCCATTAATCCGTCCGAGATGGTATTCACAAGGGTCTTGTATTTTTCCAGTCTCCTGGCAAGCCTTTCAAGAGCGCGTCTCTTTGTTTCATGCTGGGCCCGCCGCAGAAGCGCTGCATTGAGTGCAACAGACAAATTAGACAACCGGTCTTTTATAATGTAGTCATCACCGCCTTCGCGGATAATACTCTTCACCTGCTCTTCGTTGATCAGGCCGGTGACCATAATAAAAACCGTTTGCTTATTGTTTTTCCGCACTGCCTGTAAAACCTGGCCGGCATCAAAATTCAGGGAGGAATTGTCCGCTACCACAGCATCCGGACTGAAATCGCTGAGTGCATCACGAAACTGATGTTCATCTTCTGCCACGATGCATTGACAGTCTTGGAAGTCTTTTTTCAACTGACGTTGGAGAACGGACGCATCTTCGGGATTGTCTTCAAGGATCAGGACTTTAAGTTCTGTATGATCGATAGGGTAATGAAAAGTAGAGTTGGACATAGGCGGAGGTTAACAAGAATGTATTATGTTGACGATTGATCATTACTAACCGCTTTTTACTTAATGTTCCAACCTTCCGGGTACCTGCCCACCGCTTAAATAGAAAACGACTGACTTGATGCTGACTTTACTAGATCATTTCATAATTCAAATGCTGATCAGACTGTGCCAGCAATACGAGAGGCCAAACTACTTTCTTCAACCAATCTTATTGGCCTCTTATTTCTCTATATCATGTTACAAATTAAGGACCATAATACACATAGAGCGATCAGATGACCCGCGGCACCTGCTTAGTGAGAAAGTTAGTCCACACAGCAGTGACCTGTATTCTCTACGGGTAATCCCGGAGGAAGAGACATGTTACTTTGGCACATCTTTGGACTTAATTGATCGACAATTTGATAATTGGCACCGGTTGTGCCATAAAATCAATATTTTCACGCTAGTTAATTGAATCTGAATGGCCTCTACAAGTATTAAATCCCCTGGCAAGTCTGCTAAAACACTTTTAAAAACGCCAACCGGCATCAACGGTCTGGATGAGATCACCCTCGGTGGTCTGCCGACCGGGAGACCAACGCTCATCTGCGGTGGGCCTGGTTGTGGCAAAACCTTGTTCGCTATCGAATTTATTGTGAGAGGAGCTTTGCAGTATGACGAACCCGGTGTATTTATTACGTTCGAAGAAAAGGCAGCGGAATTGTCGGTGAATGTTGCTTCACTGGGCTTCGACCTGGAGAAGCTGCAACGCGAGAAGAAAATGAAGATCGACTATGTGCATGTCGACAAAACGGAGATCGAAGAAACCGGTGAGTATGACCTGGAAGGTTTGTTCATTCGTCTTGGACATGCGATCGACAGTATCAAAGCCAAACGTGTCGTACTGGATACGATCGAAAATCTGTTTGCCGGATTATCCAACCAGGCGATCCTGAGAGCGGAGCTGCGCCGCCTGTTCAAATTCCTGAAAGACCGAAATGTAACAGCCGTTATTACGGGAGAAAGAGGTGAAAACAGTCTGACCCGCCAGGGTCTCGAGGAATACGTTTCGGATTGTGTGATCCTTCTCGATCACCGCATCATCAACCAGATCTCCACGCGAAGATTACGGATCGTTAAATACAGGGGATCTGTTCATGGTACAAATGAATATCCTTTCCTGATTGATAATGAAGGGATCTCCGTGCTGCCGGTGACTTCGCTGCAGTTGGACGCAAAAGTGTCCACACAATCGGTTTCATCAGGAATTGCTCCGTTGGACAAGATGCTTGGCCATTCCGGCTTTTTTAAGGGCAGCAGTATTCTTGTATCAGGTACGGCGGGAACGGGTAAAACAAGCATCGCGGCAAGTTTCGCAGATGCGGCATGCAAACGGAAAGAAAAATGTTTATACTTCGCATTTGAAGAATCGCCCCAGCAGATCGCTCGTAACATGACCTCGATCGGGCTCGATCTTCAGACACATATCAATAAAGGCAACCTGCAATTTTATGCAGCCAGGCCAACCATGTATGGACTTGAAATGCATCTTGTTGCTATTTACAAAGCCATTAAAAAATTCAAGCCCGATGTAGTGGTAGTAGATCCGATCACCAACCTTATCACGGTTGGAACAGTGGGTGATGTAAAGTCAATGCTGATCCGGTTGATCGATTTCCTGCAGAAGGAACAGATCACCGTCATGTTCACAGCGCTAAGCCTGAACAATATTGTCAACGAACAAACAGACGAAGGCGTTTCTTCTCTCGTGGATGCCTGGCTCTTGATCAGGGATATCGAAAGCAATGGAGAACGCAATCGCGGCTTGTATATCATGAAATCACGTGGCATGAAACATTCCAACCAGGTCCGTGAATTCATCATTACTGATAACGGGCTAAATCTGGTAGATGTTTACCTCGGACCGGATGGGGTACTTACCGGGTCCGCGCGTGAACAGCAAACACTGCTGGAAGAAACCGGCCAGGTATTGCGTACTCATGCTGTTGATCGGAAAGACAGGGAAGTCATCCGGAAACGGAAAGTACTCGAAGCTAAGATCGACAGCCTCAGAGCAGAATTTGAATCTACCGAAGAAGAGTTGAACAAGATATATACGGAAGAAGATATCAAACGGCGGGTCATGGAAGAAACGCGTCAGAAAGTATCTGACCTCCGCAGAGGCGGTTCAAATACATCAGCAAATAATATTAAAAAGGGAAAATCGAAAAACTAGTGGAACAGGAATACTACGAGCTTCGTTTATATGTGGCGGGAAAGACCGCGAAATCAGTGACTGCCCTCCGCAATCTCAAACAATATTGTGAAGAGCATTTAAAAGGACAATATTCACTGGAAGTGATCGACCTGCTGGTAAATCCTCAACTGGCAGAGGGCGACCAGATCCTTGCCATACCCACACTGGTAAAAAAAGTACCGGAACCGGTACGTAAAATCATCGGTGATCTTTCCAACGAAGAAAAAGTCCTGGTTGGCCTGGACATCCGTCCCCGGCAGCGGCAAAATTGAACAACGCACCTATGAGCACAGAAACGGAAAATAATTGGGCGGATGACTTACACGAAGAACCTGTGTATTCCCTTCGGCTATTCGTAGCAGGCACATCCACGACCTCGTTGCGTGCAATCACCAACCTGAATAAGATCCTTGAAGAGAATCTGAAGAGCCGGTACAATCTTGAGATCATCGACATTTACCAGCAACCCGAGATGGCGCAGCAGGAAAATATCAGTGCAGTACCCTTGCTGGTGAAATATGCGCCCTTTCCGAAACGCTTTCTGGTTGGCGACATGTCTGACCCGCAACGCGTACTCCGTGGCCTTGGCTTAATACATTTTTAGAATATTTTGGAACAAACACCTTCATATCATTCTCTGCAAGACGAAATTGATGCACTCAAAGCATCATTAAGCGAAGCCAATGGCAAATTGCTCGAAACACAATACCGGCTCGAAGAAGCAAATGATATGATCGAAGCGATCCGCAGTGGAGAAGTGGACGCACTCGTTGTAAAGGGCGATAACGGACACCAGCTATATACACTTAAAAGTGCTGATGCCGCCTACCGGATCTTTATTGAACAAATGACCACAGGCGCCGCCACACTGGATGATAAAGGTTTCATACTTTACGCCAACTACCCTTTCGCTGCCCTCCTGAACCAGCCACTTGAAAAAGTGGCCGGCCGGTTCTTCTGTGATTTTATTTCATCACAGGAAGCCGGTGAATGCATCAGCCTGATGGAAACTGCATGGAAACAACCAGGCCTCCAGCAGGAACTGGCACTGACAGGTTCTTTTAATAAGGAACTTCCTGTGCTGCTATCCCTTAAGCCTTTTCAACTGGATGGAAATTATTTCATGAGCGTGATCATCACCGATCTTACGGACCAGAAGAAGCAACAACAACTTTTGCGCGAAAAGAATCAGCAACTACAGGATGCACAGAATACGGCCCGTGACCTGAATGCAAACCTGGAACAAACAGTACAGCAAAGAACAAAAGAATTATATACCAACCAGGAGCGACTCACGCGTATCCTCGAAACCATGGCGGAAGGTGTCGAGATCATTGACCTCGACGGTACGCTTACCTATGCCAACCCGATGGCTCAAAAGATCCTCGGCATTACACCTGTAAATACAGACAGCAGCCAGTATACGAACCCGAAATGGCCTGCATTCAAATTAGATGAATCACCCCTTCCCGATGCGGAACATCCGCTGGCCGTTGCACAAACCTCAGGAAGATCGGTGTACGATTTTGAAATTGGGATCAGGCCTCCCGGACGGGAAATGTTCTACATATCCGTGAACGCAGCACCGATCCGTGATGAAGCCGGCAAGATCACCGGAAGCATCGGCACCTTTACTGACGTAACTCAGCGACGTATTTCGATTCAACAGAAAGATGACTTTATCAGCGTGGCCAGCCACGAACTCAGAACCCCGATCACCGCATTGAAAGCCTCTCTTCAACTGCTGGAACGTTTCAAAAACGATGATAACCCCGAACTGATGCACCGCCTCATCGGGCAATCGAATAAAAGCCTTAACAAGGTCAGCGTTCTGGTCAATGACCTGCTTGATGCAAAAAAAATGACCGAAGGACAATTGCAGCTGAATACATCAGATTTCCTGATCGCACAACTCGTGGATGAATGCTGCCAGCACGTGCGCGTAGGCGGAGAATTCCAGATCATTTACGACGGCGATAAGAATATTGCTGTGCATGCAGATAAAGATAAGATAGACCAGGTGCTGATCAATTTTGTGAACAACGCCGTCAAATATGCACCTGCATCAAAAGAGATCCGCATCAGGGTTGCTCAAGAAGAAAAGTTTGTCACTGTAAAGGTCATCGACAATGGACCGGGCATCGCAAGTGAGCGCTTACCCGATCTCTTTAAACGTTATTACCGCGTACATAATAACGGCACTAATTATTCGGGGCTTGGTCTTGGATTATATATATCTGCCGAGATCATCCGGAAACATGGCTGTGAAATCGGTGTGGATAGCGTACTTGGGCAAGGCAGTACGTTCTGGTTCACCCTGCCCCTGGCTACCGGATCAGCCTGACTTTTCCTTCATTGTTATGCCAGCACCCGGAACATCCAGGCTTCAGGAATGACACAATGGATAACCCGGCTTTCAGCTTGAATTCCATTCATTTTAAAGACCCACGCTTTCAAATAACGCAGCCAATTTCATTTTATCCGACGGTCGGGGTGCGTTGTAATCAATGATCGCACCTGCCGGGTCAATGAAGATATAGCGCGGAATGCCGTACACCGCATACGCTTTGGTAAAAGAACCGCCCTGGTCTTTCGCCAGCAACTGGATGCCTTCTAACTTTTGGTCTGCTATCGCTTTGTTCCATTTCGATGGATCCTTATCTACAGATATACTGAGAATAACTATATTTTTTGTGTTGTACTTCCGGAGAAGCTCTTTGAGGTAAGGCACTTCTCCCGGGCAATTGCCGCACCAGCTTGCCCAAAGATCGATATACACGTATTTGCCGCGGTAATCCTTCAGCGAACTTTTTCCTCCATTGAAATTGGTGTAGCCTGAAAATTCCGGGGAGGGCGTTCCCTTTTTTAGTTTCGTCAGCCGTAAAAAAGCATCCTCCAGATTTGCCCTGAACTTTTCATCGTCACCCGTATAATACTTCTCGAAATCACTATAAAACGTTACGATATCTTTTGCCTGTTTAAGGTCGAACATGGCTATTTCTGCAATTTGCCTGTTCCGGATATATTCATTGGGAACCATCGCTGCGAGGAGCCTGATGCTATTATCCGGCAGCGAATAAGCAGTATCTGTTTGAAGAAATTCTTTCTCTTTTGCCCGAAGTTGTTGCTGATAATATTCAAATAAGAGGCGCCGGTAATGGCCATATCTTCTATAGTGCTCTTCATTTGAATAATCGATCGCTAATTCTTTTTGCGAAAGTTCGCCGGGCCTGAATGCCGGATCGTCGAGTTCCCGAAGGGCAAGAAAAAGAAACAGGTATGACAGGTATTCGTATTCTGCCGACTGTGTTTCAGTCCGGACCAATGCTTCCGGCAGTGTTGCCTGACTGATCCGGTCGAGCGCTTTCTTTTTTACACCGTTGAGAAACTGGCGGAAGGTCTCTTCGGTCATTCCTGTACCGGCAGGATCAAAAAAGACCCGCTGCTGACACCTGAGTATATAATATTGATTGATGCTGACATCGTCGCCGCCCGGCACCACCGTTCCATCAGTAAAATGATCCGCATCGTATTCAATACTGTAGCGCTTCGATTTATCCATATACAACAGAACCGGCGTTCTTTCATCCCAGATGGTATAAACTCCCGTCAGATTAGGGAGCGTATCCAGAAAAGAGCCATCCGCCGCAAGCGGGATCTTCCTTGCCGGCAGGTCAAACTCAGAAGGAAAGGTAAGTTCCACCTGCCTGTTGCCACCGGGCTGGGGAGGTACATTTTTTATCACACCCTGCAAAATGATAAAATCAGTTTTGACGTCCTGTGCAAAAGCGCCCTTGCCTGGAAATAAAAGTAAGAATAGGATCGTGTAAAGTGCAGGAACACTTAAAAAGATTCTCATAACAGCTGGTTTGTTATCATGAACAACGCTGGTTGTAAAAAGTTGGATGGGTTGAGTATGTTTTAGTGATTGCGGTAACGCAAATCCCTGTTTCGGGGGATTTGCAAAGGTTACGATCTAGCCTCTTTAAGCGATTGTTCAACCCGCAAGAATTTGTCAATATTGAGGTTTAAAAGCAGGGACAACAACGCTGATATGACCGTCTCCGGAAGAACGGATGAAAGAGTGGCATACTCAGCAACATCACCCCGTGCCGGTCACTTATAAACCATTCAACATGAAAGTAACGCTGCTCACGATCTTCTGTATCGTATCCATACATGCCATCGCCCAAACCACGGATAGCCGTGGAATATATGTGGGAAACACGCTGGAGGATGTTGATCTGGGCTGGATGAATACCATTGTATTGAAACAACCGGCCAAACCATTTTCCCAGCATGGCTGGAGCTATACGGCCGCTCAAACAGATGCATCGCAGAAGATCGGAACCTGGATACAACAGACCTATGTACAACGCGGCTTACTGGGAGAAGTTAAACTTGCCCTGCTTGCGCCTGAACCGTCTTACCCGATCTCAAGCAAAAACTACGACTTCAACGAGGCAGAAAAAAATAATCGGAACGCCCTGCCCAATACGTATGGCGCATGGGCAAAGTTTCATCAATGCATTTCCAAAACCTCTACCAGGAAATTCTGGCCCACACCCGGCAACCATTGCTATATGGGACTGGATATAATGGTGAATAATGTTCAACTGATCAGCAAACAGATAGTGGCACTTTCTTCTCCCGAAGAATATTATTGCTATATGCCCCGGTATGAACCGGGAATAAAGGGCCGGTTCGACAAAGAATGGATGCCTGCTGCGGCTACTTACAGGAACTTCGATAAAAGCCCTAACCTGAAGAATTATGAACATTATTTATTGCCGGCTAAATCAATTGACATTAACGCCAATAGTTATGTAATTGTTATGACGAAGGATGGTAAGCCGCTGCCTTTTGAAAAGGTCACAGTCGGAGAACTGATCGCCCGGCTGGAAACACAATTCCCCCTGATGCACAAGCTGGCCATTAACAGCGGTCTTACCACCCGCATGCCGGCTATACTGGAAGACGCTAAAAGAGGTTTTCAGATATTGAAGAACAAATTTAAAAACCAGCTGAATGACTATGTATACAATAGTAACCTCGACAATAACATAGACCTGCTGAGTTTCTCACAGATCGAAGAAGGCAGGGACATTGTCTGGATAAGAACCACGCCCGTTACTGTTGGAAAAAATGGATATGAAGAAACCAATTTCCCGCTATTGCGTTTGAAAAAAGACATAAAGCCCGCTCTCGCAGCAGGGGCACCACAGTGGATCATCTTTAAAATAGATGCTCCGCTCAATGCGTCTTATACCGGCAACGTGCAGATGATGGACAATTTCGTCAGTCGTTTTAACTATGATTACGTCTATCGTTATTTCTTTGGGAAAGATAAAGTGATCGAGCCCTATAAACCCCTGGGACCAGCAGTCACGGAGGAAAAGAAATCCGTGACTGCAACAGCAGAACTTTCTCCGGCAGCGAAGAAGAATGCGGCCGATAAGTCAGTTTTATTCTTTGAAGATTTCTCCGGTACTGTTGCCGGTGCAGCGCCCGAAGGCTGGACCACCCAGCGAAGCGAGGTCTCAGGAAACCAGGTAGCAGTAGTAACTCCCGAAAATATTGAGGGCAAATGGTTAAGGCTTAAAAGGAACGCGACGCCAAAGAATTTTCCGCAACCTTTCAGCGGCGATTTTGAACTGAGCTGGGATCTCCTGGTATACAAGGGCGATGTTCCATGGGGTACACCAGGGATCGACCTGGAGCTAAAGTTCTCGGGCAGTGCAGGTGATAAAAATGTGTCGATCAATGTATCACCCGGAGATATGAACAGGGCGGATGCCGCAGGCTGGATCATCATTGGCGGCTTAACGAACTGCAAAGTATCAAACTATTATTCTGTGTCCGGTTTCCCGGGCAGTAAACCAGTGAACAGAGCTACTGTAAGTATGCGCAAAAAAGGTGAAAGCATACTTATTACCTGTAACAATAATAAAGTGTATGAGTGCAACACCGCCTTCTCCCCGGGTGCAGCGTTGAAGAACCTGAACTTTTATGTAAATGAAAAGAATCAGTTTTATATCAGCAACATCCAGATCAGGAAATTATGAAGTCCGCTTAACTCTTCTGCAGCATTAATTTTTACACTGATCGCTGCTCCGTGCTTTCAGGAATAACAAATGCTTTAAGTTCGGCCATCTTTCCATTTTCGAAACGCCAGGTGTCGGAATACCAGTAGCGGACCGGAATACCGTCTGCGTTTTTCATGGTGATCTCACCGATAACCGTAAGGAAATCACCTTCACTGATCAATTGATCAACCATAACAATTGGTGGCTCTATGTATGTTGCTGCCATATATGCGCGGACGGCATCTTTGCCATCGAGCGTTTGCTCGCCAACAAAAAACCAGCGGGTATCATCGGTGCAGTAAGATAAAAAACCCTCGTGATCGCGTTCCGCGATGGCTGCATTTGCCCTTAACAAAATCGACTTTAGATCAAAAGACATAGATTCAGTGCTTTAGAATTCCCGATTTATTTACGGTAGGTGATGGTTGAACCGGCAGGTTACGTAAACATGGACCCTGCCGGTCAGCTAACAGAAATATTATCATTATCGCCTTCACTATATCATCTATAAAAAATCAACGCTCCTATATCGTCGGCTTACCACCGGTTACGGCGATCGTTGCACCAGACATATAACTTGCTTCCGCAGAGGCTAACAGAACAAATGCCGGCGCAACTTCCACAGGCTGACCTGCCCGTTTGATAGGAGAACTGTTACCAAACTCCGAAGTATGTTCCGCACTGAAGCTGCCGGGGATCAATGGTGTCCAGATCGGACCAGGTGCTACGCAATTAACGCGGATCCCCTTTTCGGCCCAAAGCTGTGCAAGGGCAGCTGTGAAATTCTGAATAGCTGCTTTTGTTGCCGTATAAGGGGCCAGCGTTGGCCTGGGTGTATAAG
>JBEVKW010000365.1:0-11920 GCA_040509495.1 Chitinophagaceae bacterium
CCTTCGACATTGCTGCACGAGTAAAAACGTTTTCGTAAACCACTATAACCTTTCCCGCTTTAGCATTTTCCCTCTACTTTATCTGGCTTATCAGCTCCCTTTTTCATGTATTGCTGCTCGCGGTTCCGGAAACGTTCCCGAAGTAATCGGTTTAAATGATGCAGTAGTGGCAAAAAGCCGCCAGGCGCCGCATTTTTTGAGTACAGGGATCCTGGTTTTTAACTATTTGATAAGCATTTAATTATCGATGTGTTTTTTAAGGCATACCTACTTTTTTTTAAGTGCAGTAGTGATGCAGTAGGTGCTTTTTTGAAAAAAGTGCAGGGTGAACCTAGATTCACTTCTGTCAACTGCCTACTTCCCTATTAACCCAAAACGATTAAAACTGCTTGTCATGAAGAAATTTCTTCAGCATCGACTTTTTGCGATGCTACTATTACAACTCATCTTTTTCGGGGTTTCCGCCCAGAGCCGTGTGGTTACCGGTACGGTTACTTCGGCAGCCGGTCAGGCGCTGGAGGGAGCAACGGTCACCGTAAAAGGAACAGCCGAGGCGACCACTACCGATGCTTCGGGAAACTTCCGGCTGAATGTTCCTGCGACAGCTAAAAAGCTGGTTATATCTTATATTGGTTATTCTACATCAGAGCTGGACATTCCCTCATCCGGGAGTGTTAGTGTGAAGCTGGATAATACCGCAGCTGCTTCCCTTGATGAAGTGGTGGTGGTAGGTTATGGTACCCAGCGGAAAAGCGTGGTGACCGGCGCCATTTCCAGCGTGAGAGCCGCCGATTTGGAAAACCAGCCGATCACGAGAGTGGAGCAAGCTTTACAGGGCCGTACTTCCGGTCTGACCATTTCGTCCAACTCCGGTCAACCCGGTGCTGCCTCTACCGTTCGGATGCGCGGTTTCACGTCCTTCGGCAACGGTAAGAACGAGCCGCTCTGGGTGATAGATGGTGTGGTAATAGATAACGGAGGTATTGGTTACCTCAACCAGGATGATATCGAGTCCATTGAAGTGCTTAAAGACGGGGCATCTGCGGCGATCTATGGAACACGTGCGGCTGCCGGCGTTATCCTGATCACCACGAAAAAAGGAAAAGCCGGAACGCCAAAGATCAATTACTCCGGATTTTATGGCATTCAAAGACCAAGCAAAAGAATTGACCTGCTGAATGCAACACAGTATGCCACGTTGCGAAACCAGGCACTGGTTGCTGCCGGACAGGCACCCGCCTTTGCAAATCCTGACGCATTCGGTGAGGGAACCGATTGGCAGGATCAGATCTTTAATAACAGCGCATCCAAATACAACCAGGAATTCAGCGTAAGCGGTGGCTCTGAAAAAATGAGCTATTTCACCTCCTTCGGCTATAACTCGATCCAGGGTGTGGTGGCAACGCCGATCTCTAAATGGCGCAGAACCAATATCCGGATCAATACCGTTTTCAAACCGGCAAAATGGATAAGCTTTGGTGAGAACATCGGCTATAGCAACGCCCGCAACAGTGGTATCGGTGAGGTGAACCGTGAGTTTGGCGGTATCATCAGCTCAGCGATCAACCTCGATCCAACCACGCCGACCATCATTACTGATCCTGTGGCCCAGGCTCCCTATGTTCCCACCAGCGCCACTAACCTGGCTGCTGCTACAAGAAACCCTGCAGGACAACTCTATGGCATCTCGCCGTATGTACTACAGGAAATGAAAAATCCGCTGGCAGTCATCCAGAACAGGCTGGGTAACTATGGATGGGACCACAACTTTGTGGGTAATGCATTCCTTGAACTGACACCGGTGAAAGGCCTGATGATCCGCTCGACTGTGGGCAGCAAACTGGCGTTCTATGGCAGTGAGAACTTCACACCGGTTGCTTTTTATAATACCGCAACTGCGATCAATCAGTCGAGCCTCAGCCGTAACACTACCTATGTGGTGAACTGGAATATTGAAAATACTGTTTCCTATAACCGCGTTTTCAATAAGCACAATGTAACGTTGCTGGCAGGTTGGGGTGAATACAAAGATGGCAATCCACGCGGTGCCAACGTTGTTTACCAGAATATCCCTGCGCGGACATTTGATGAAGCGTCATTCCGTTTCAATGCACTGCCTGCGAACAGGCAGACCAGCAGCGGTTCAGACGGAACTGACCACCGGATCAATTCACTTTTCACCAGGCTGCAATATAACTATGATGATAAGTACCTGCTGACAGCGTTGATGCGTCGTGACGGCTCATCCCGCTTCGGTTCGAACAATAAATTCGGATACTTTCCTTCCGTATCATTGGGCTGGGTTCCTACCATGGAATCATGGTTTCCTAAAAGCAACGTGCTGACAAGCCTTAAGATCCGCGGTAGCTATGGTGTTACCGGTAATGACGGAGGTATTGCAGACTTTGCATTTGTTCCATTGATCGTTGCAGGTGGTCAGCGTAACTACACTTTCGGTACAACGGATGTGGTGAACATTGGTTACAGTCCTGGTGCACCTGCCAACCCCGATCTGAAATGGGAAGAAACAAGTCAGCTTGATATTGGTTTCGATGCGATCTTCTTCAATAACCTCAGCCTGACTGTGGATGTATACAAGAAGAAAACAACAGGTATTCTTCAAAACCCAGCCATTCCCGGTTATGTTGGCTACGGAAGCTTTGCACAGAATAATAACGATGTAGAGAACAAAGGTCTCGAGATCGAGCTGGGTTACCGTAAAAGGATCGGGGACTTAAATTTCAGTGTAAACGGAAACGTTTCGTTCTATCAGAACAAAGTAACGAAGCTGTTGCCGGGTCAGACCTTCATTGAAGACAACAGTGCAACGTTCCAGACGATGGGTAATCTCACCCGTACGGCATTGAATACGCCTTATCAGCGATTCTTTGGCTACCAGATCCTTGGCATTTTCCAGTCGCAGGCAGAAGTAGATGCTCACCTCGGTGCTGATAAAACAACCAGGCTTCAGCCAAATGCCAAACCAGGTGATCTGAAGTTTGCCAACCGTACGGATGATAATGTGATCAATGGAGACGACCGTATGTACCTGGGAAATCCTAACCCAACAGTCAGTTATGGTATGACCATCAATCTTGGCTATAAGAATTTTGACTTCAGCGTATTCGGAAGTGGTTCAGGTGGTAATCAGATCTTCCAGGGATTGAGAAGACTTGATATTGCTGCAGCAAACTACCAGACAAGATATCTCGATGCATGGACTGCCACCAACACCGGCGCAACATTGCCACGTATTGTTAATGGCGATCCGAATGGTAACTATTCAAAGCTGACAAACCTGTACCTGGAGAATGGCACATTCTTTAAAATACGCACACTGCAGATTGGTTACAATCTTCCCAAAAGCATGATCGGCCGTCTGGGCATGAGTCGTCTGCGCGTGTACGTAATGGCGGAGAACATGTTCACTTTCACAGGCTATTCAGGTTTCGATCCTGAGATCGGCGTAAGCCCTGACTCCGGCGGCGGTGCGCAGTTTGGTATTGATCGTGGTTCCTATGTTCAGCCAAAGTCAATCATTTTCGGATTAAACCTTGGATTCTAAACAACCTAAAAATTCAATCATGAAACATAAATTCTTATATACTGCTCTGCTTGCGTTCAGTATTCCTGTACTGAATAGTTGCAAGAAGGAGCTTGATGTAAATCCGCAGGAGCGCGTACCGTTCGATAGTTATTACAAAACAGAGGCGGATGCATTTGCAGGACTTGTTGCGGTGTATGACCGTTTTGGTTTTCAGGCGGGTGGTTTGTATGACAAGATCGCTATTATGGACGTTGCAGGTGATGATCAGCTTGCTGGTGGCGGAGGTCCTTCCGATATCAATGATCTGCAGGTGATGTCTACCTACACGCTGAATGCCAATGTTGGTCCTCATGGTTATCTCTGGAACCGCGGTTATTCCGGTATCTATCGTGCCAATGTGTTGTTGTCGGTCATTGATAAAATACCAATGGATGCCGCGAAGAAAGCCCGGTTCATCGCTGAAACGAAAACCATGCGTGCTGCCTTCTACTTTGATCTTGTCACCTTCTTCAAAAATGTTCCATTGATCGAAGGTATCGTGGAGGTAAAGGATATGTTCAATATTGAACAAACAACGCCTGACAAGGTCTACGCCTATGTAGAAAAAGACCTGAACGAAGCCATTCCAGATCTGCCCAATACAGTTCCCATTGCAACAGAAGGAGGGCGTTTAACAAAAGGTGGCGCACAGGCGCTGCTGGGAAAAGTGTTATTGTACCAGGAAAAATGGCAACCCGCAGCAGATCAGTTCGCAGTGGTGAACGGAACTAATCCGGGTGTATCACCATCCGTTTATGGTTACAGGCTGCTTCCTAACTATGCCGATTTATGGAGAACCAATAATAAGTTCAATTCGGAATCTGTAATTGAACTGACTCACAGTGCAAACTCAAACGGTGGCTGGGGTGATGCAGGAGCAAGCGAAGGCAACCTGCTTTGTATCATCACCGGTCCACGCGGATATTCACAACTGAATACAACAGCGCCCGATTATTTCTCTGGTTACAGCTTCCTTGTATTCACAAAAGCATTCTTTGACTTTATCCATTTCGATCCACGTCAGAATGCCACGGTGGCAAATCTGGACAGTCTGAAGACTGCCGGTGCAGCCAATTATACAGCTGGGTATAACAATACCGGTTTTTTCCTGAACAAGTTTATTGCGCGTCAGTCGAACAAAGCGGCGACAACGCCTGAACTGAACTTTGGCCAGAACATCTATGAGATCCGTTTGGCGGATACCTATCTGCTCGAAGCTGAAGCGCTCATGAAAGCAGGTGCGTCCGTTGCTGCCGGCAGCAGGGCCTACCAGTTGTTCAATGCCGTTCGTACCCGGGTCGGCCTGGCCGAAACAGCGCTTACGCAGGACAATCTCGAAAGAGAGCGCCGCCTCGAACTGGCTGGTGAAGGCCATCGCTGGCTTGATCTGCGCCGCTGGGGTAAAGCTGCTACTGTGCTGGCATCTAAAGGATTCGTAGCCGGCCGGCATGAACTTTTTCCGATCCCTCAAAATGATCTCAATAACACGAAGCTCAAACAAAACCCAGGTTGGTAATTTTTTCCTGGAATGATTGCAAGACAATCTATCTGTAAGCAGTTATAGCAATCGTTAAAATCAAGTTGCCGCGTTTCTACGCGGCAGCTTTTGTTTTTTTATCTTCATGCCCTGATCCGGAACTGATGCACCAAAATATCAGTCCTGAATGAATGTCATTCCGTATCTTTTTATATTATTTGTATTGCCATATACAAAGAAGTTGAATGAGGAGATTATTTTTTTTGAATAGTATGTTTTATGAGAGAATGATGCAGCGATTGCTTGCCAAAGCGATCCTCCTGTTGTTGTTGCTGAATATTGCTGTGCTTGCATCTTCGCAGAATACAGTACTTGTACCCGAGATCATCAATTTTACCAAAAATACATACGATGCCGGCACGCAAAACAGGGTGATGGCGCAGGGCAGTAATGGCCTGATGTACTTTGCCAATAATGACGGGCTGCTCGTTTATGACGGCACTTACTGGAAATTGTATGCTTTGCCCAACCGCAGTATGGTCCGCGCCGTACTGGTTGATGGAGACAGGATCTATGTAGGTGGCCAGCAGGAGATCGGTTACTTTTATTTTGACGGTAAAGGCACAATGGCATACCGGTCGTTGAAAGAACTGATACCGCCAGGTGAGGATGATTTTACAGACGTATGGCATGTGGTGAAATATGAGAACGATATCTTCTTCCGCTCAAGCAAACGGATCTTCCGGTATACAAACAATAAAATCCTTGCTTTTAAAAGCATCGACTGGCGCTTTCTTGGCACAAGCCGTGGCGTATTACTTGCCCAGCAATATGAGAACGGGTTGATGATGTTTGCCGGCGGACAATGGCGCCCATATAAAACTGACTATGATTTCTCCAGGAATAAAATGATCATCCGCTCTGTATCCGACTACGTAACAGATAAGACGATGGTAGCCACGGTCCGTAATGGAATATACCTGATGGATGCCAGTAGCTTCTATAAATTCGATCATCCGTCTGTGACTAAAATGTCCAGTGATCTCATCCATACTTCTGCCGCTATCGATACAGGAAGAACTATCATTGGAACCAAGCTTGGCGGCTACTATATCATCGATAGTAAAGGAAATATACTTCAGCAGATCACCAAGAAAGAAGGTCTTCAAACCAATACGATCAATAATGCATTTGTAGACCGGGAACAGAATATCTGGCTTGGCCTGGAGAATGGTATCGATCTCATAATTAACAACAGCGCGATCAATCACCTCAATCCCAATTACGAAAATAAGAGCCCGGGGTATTGCGCAATGGTCTTTGATAACCGGTTGTTTGTGGGAACCAATGTTGGCCTGTACAGCATGCCACTGTTCCCGGGAACTGGTAGCGGTATGATGAAAGGAGATTTTACGCTTGTGAAGAATAGTAGCGGGATCGTATGGGGCCTCTCCGTGGTAAATGATCAACTTTTAATGGGTAAGAATGATGGGTGTTTCCGCGTGATCAATAATGAATGTATTCCTATTGATACCACTACCGGATTCTGGTCCTTTCACGCGGTGGGTGATAAGCAGCCCAGTTCGAGAATGATCGGCAGCACATACAGCGGCATCAATCTGTATGACTATTCCAACGGAAAATTTTCAAGTACATTTAGGCAGACCTTATTCGAATCTGCGAAGTATACTGTAACGATTGGTGATGAAATATGGGCCGTGCATCCTTACCAGGGACTGTATAAGATCAGCTTACCCGATACAGGTGGTATCACCAGCACCCCATATAAAGATATTGATCATATTTTGTCGGATGGGCACAACCATTTGTTCAAGGTCAGGAACAGAATGACGCTTCTGACAAAGAAAGGGGTGTACGAATATGATGTCAGGACTAAGAAATTCACCATCTCTTCTTTCTTCAATCAATTTTTTCCATCCGCTTATGTCTCGTATCTGAGAGAGGATGCAAGCGGTAATATCTGGTTTATACAGGATAAAAGACCGGGGGTGATCGATATGTCTAAACCGGGTAAACCAGCTATTGTCTATTTTCCTGAGTTGAATAATCATGTGTTGGGTAATGACGAAGAGTTCATTTATCCGATCAATAAAAACAATATCCTTGTTTCAGGGTATATCGGGCTGTATCATATCGATTACGAAAAGTACGCAAATTCACATAAGCAACTAAGGGTGTTGTTACGGGGAGTTAATGCCTCTTTTCAAAAAGATAGTGTGTTGTTCGGCGGTTACCAGATGGATTGCGATACGCAAAACACTGCACAGTCATATACACTTGCACATGAATTGAGTTACAAATGGAATTCGGTACACTTCGATTTTTCTGCTCCTTTCTACGGTGGTACTGTTGAATATAGTTACCGTTTAGTTGGTTATGAAGATGAATTCTCTCCGTGGTCAAGAAGAACAGAACGCTCTTACACCAATCTTCCGCCGGGTGATTATGTATTTGAAGTCAAAGCAAAGAATAGCTGGGTTCCTGAGTCTGAACTGAACAGATTCAGCTTTACAGTGTTGCCGCCCTGGTACAGAACTGTGATCGCCTATCTTATCTATGTTTTGCTGATCATTGCAGCGATCTATTGGTTTTACAAAAGGCAGCAGCGAAAGTATCTGGCTCAGGCTGCTGCAAAACAAAGGGCACAGCAGCAGGAGTTCAAAGAGTCCCAGCAACGGTTAAAGGAAAAACATCAGCGTGAACTGGAGATGAATGAGAAGGAGATCATCCGGTTGAAAAACATTAAACTGGAAGCGGAGATCGAGCATAATCATGCCGAGCTGGCTTCCAATACCATGAGCCTTTTGCAGAAAAAAGAATTGTTGAACAGGATCAAAGATGAGATCATTAAAGTACAGTCAGAGGCAGATCACGATAAAAAAGAAAAGAATGTACGCCGGATCATAAAAGTGATCAATGATCAGTTGGAAATGGATGATGACTGGGAGCGATTCACGGTATATTTTGATCGGGTGAACAATGATTTTCTGAAAATACTGAAGGAGAAGTTTCCTTCGCTAACGCCGGCGGATCTTAAACTTTGTGCTTATTTGAGATTGAGTTTGTCTACCAAAGAGATTGCAGATCTGTTGAACCTTTCGGTGAGGGGAGTGGAGAGCAGCCGATACAGGCTAAGAAAGAAACTGGAATTACCGAATGAAGTGAGTTTGTTGGAATACCTGGAGAAAGTTGGTGGAAATAGTTCCGAAAGCGGCGCAGCGTAGGCGTATCGCAGAGGGCGCTAAGCTAGCGCAGAGTACGCAAGGAAACCTTAGCGCCCATTGCGCTGCTTTGCGCGCTCTGCGATACTTCTACGCCGCGCTACCGTATTACTTCTTCAAGTCTTTGTAGGAGATCAGTTCGATTTTCCGGCTTTTGATCAGCGCAATAATGGAGGGGTCTGTCCAGAGATCGGTAATGCCCTGCCTGTCCGCCGCCACATCTTCATACCCGATATGATAGATTGCCTGCAACTCCGCATCATTCAATCCCGGATGTTCCAGGAACAGATACGTTTTTCCCGGCTCCAGTTTGTTTAACATGCTGATGAAACTTTTTTTCTTTTCATCAAATGTCTTATGCGGGCCGTCAAAGCCAACATAAGCAACGCCAAGTTCCTGAAGATCTGTATCAATGTGATATTCCTTTGCAAGCCGTCTGGCCAATGCACTTACCTCAGGTGTTAGCCCGGCACAATTCATATGCGTTGAGATATGGCTGATCTGCGGGATCTTCTTAATGGCAAGTTCAATCTGTGCGCGGAATTCTTTTTCAATGTCTTCGATTTTCCACTTGTTCTCAGACAGGGATCTTCCCGGGTAGTTCTTATTAGGCCAGATCATTGGCTGGAAATATCCATCTGAGTCGGTAAGGCTGGGGCAGATCGATACCGGTCTCCATTTTATGTTTTCCCATTCACTGCTTAACGCAAGATGTATCCCGACATCGATACCAGGATTTTCCTGAAGCAGTTTCACCGCTTCAGGAAACCAGGGCGAAGGAACGATCACTTCCACGGATCGTTCAATACCATGTCTGAATGTCTTGATCAACGCAAGGTTCCCGCTATGTGAAAACCCCATATCATCACCACGAATGATCAGGCGGGCAGGCTCTTGAGCAATAAGCTGTAAAGCAAAGATCGTATGGACGAGGAGGAGGGATAACATTTTTGATAACATAGTAGGCAGTATTGATGGAAGAACGTGAATGGAGTTGTCTGCGGCTTCAGCATTGATGTTTGTTACCGAAGAAAAACTACTTTATTTTTATCCAAGGCATCGCTCAGCCAGTGCTCATTGATGAGGGCCATGTCTGCGGGGATCTCAGCGGTAGCAAAAAAACGAAGTTCATGGGTTTCGCCATTGGAGAAACCTGCTGGTATATTGCTTTGTAAACGGACTTCAAAATAGGAGGTGATATATTGTACGGTTCTGTCTGCATACCTGTAAGTCTGTGATTCCGGAGTTGAATACACACCGATAAAACGCGTGATCTCTGCGTCGGTATCTGTCTCTTCTTTTATCTCTCTTAGTATGGCGTGTTCAACTGTTTCGCCAAACTCCACATGTCCGCTGATGATACACCATTGACCAACATCTTTTCTTCTTTGTAAAAGAATTTCTCCCTGTTGGTTAAAGATAGCTGCTGCAACGGCCGGCAATATTTGCGTGGTCATATAGCTTTGGATGGTTAGGTTATAAAGTTAGTGAAATGTTCAGACGCGGGGATAGGTTGATTTTCGGGTAATTGATGAAAATGAGTATCTTCCCCTTTGTCTTGTCCCAACAGAGAGACAAGAGCTTACAGATGATCTCTTCAAAAATCTAAACGATGAAAAAAATTACCTGCTTGTCGGTTTCAGTATTGATCACGTTCATGTCACAGGCTGCTGTGACGCTTCCTAAATTATTTACCGATGGAATGGTTTTGCAACGGGATAAAAACATTACCATTTGGGGTTGGGCCGACCCGAAAGAAAAGGTGTCGGTTACCTTGAATAAACAAGCTAAGTCTGCTGTAACAGATAAATCCGGCAAATGGAGCCTTACGCTGGGAGCTGAATCGGCAGGCGGTCCTTACACGCTCACAGTAAAAGGCAAGAATACGATCACGGTAAACGATGTGCTGGTAGGAGAAGTATGGATCTGCTCTGGTCAGTCGAATATGGAAATGCCGATCGCGGGCTGGGGACTTATCAATAATTATCAGCAGGAAATTGCAGAAGCCAATTATCCACAGATCAGGCAATTTGCCGTGCCGAAAAAAGTTTCGCTTTCGCCGCAGACAGATGTGGAGGGCGATGGATGGAAGGTGTGTAACCCGGAAAATGCTCCTGCTTTTTCTGCCGTTGCGTATTTTTTTGCCCGTGATCTGTATAAAGAACTGAAAGTGCCTGTTGGTCTGATCAATACAACCTGGGGCGGCACTATGGTGGAAACATGGACCAGTCGTGAAGCCTATGAAAACAGTCCTGAGTTCAAAGAAATGATCAGTCGTATGCCAAAGGTCGACCTGGCAGAACTGCAACGTGAAAGGGCCGTGCAGGCAGCGGCTAAGCTCTCTAAGTTACAGGGCGGGGCTGCTAAACAGGAAGAGATCAAAACATGGAATCAGCCTTCCTTCAATGATAATAACTGGGGTTCATTAAATGTACCGGGTGTTTGGGAGGAGCAGGAGTTAGGAGAGCTTGACGGTATTGTGTGGTTAAGAAAAACGATCGAGATCAGTGCTGCAGATGCCGGAAAAAAAGCGGTGATCGAGCTTGCAATGATCGATGATAAGGATGAGTCTTATGTAAATGGAAAGCTTATTGGCTCAACGGCCGCGTACAATGCAAAGCGGGTCTATGAAATTCCAGCGGGGATATTGACTGCCGGAAAGAACGTGATCGCTGTACGTGTAACTGATGGCGGCGGTGGTGGCGGCATCTATGGAGATGTAGCTGATCTGAAATTGACCATTGGCAGCAATGTTATTCCTCTGAACGGCAAATGGACCTATCGCATTGAAAAGATCAGCCAGGAACAAGCGGGTGTTACGCCTAATAGCTATCCCACACTTTTGTTTAATGCCATGATCAATCCGCTTATTCCTTACACGGTACGTGGCGCGATCTGGTACCAGGGAGAAACTAACGCAGGGCGTTCATATGAGTACAGAAAATCTTTTCCGTTGATGATCACAGACTGGAGGCAAAGATGGAAGCTGGGCGATTTTCCGTTTTATTTTGTACAGCTTGCCAGCTTCAAGGCAAATAACGGAGACAGTGAAAAGGGGAGCGGATGGGCTGAACTGCGCGAAGCACAGTTGCAAACATTATCGCTTCCCAATACCGGCATGGCCGTCACCACAGATATAGGAGATACAAAAGATATTCATCCAAAGAACAAGCAAGATGTAGGAAAGCGTCTGGCTGCGATTGCCTTAAATCAGACCTATCATAAAGCAAACGCATTCAGCGGGCCGGTTTATCAGTCGTTCAGGACAGAAGGAGATCAGATCTCCGTTACTTTTTCTCATGCAGAAAATGGTCTGATCGCGAAGGATAAATACGGTTATGTTAAAGGCTTTGAGATCGCTGGTGCTGACCAGAAGTTTTATTTTGCAACGGCTACCATTGAAGGGAATAAGGTCATTGTAAAAAGTCCGTACGTGAAACAACCGGTCGCTGTAAGATTTGGCTGGGCAGATGATGCAGTTGATGACAATCTTTATAATAAAGAAGGATTTCCCGCTGGCCCGTTCAGGACGGATAACTGGAAAGGAATTACGGAATCGGTAAGGTATACTATTCAGTAAGAGGAGAGGAACAGAAGCGAAATACCAACCATAAC
>JBEVKW010000366.1:0-3139 GCA_040509495.1 Chitinophagaceae bacterium
CTACCTCAGTAGAGCGCATAGTTCTTTCTGCGTGAGGACAGCTATCTCGGGCGGCAGCATGACCCTTGTTGGATCGGCCTCAAGTATCCTCGCCCTCTCGCGTGCCGCAGCAGTCAAGCATTTTATGCGTGCGATTGAGGCGCGTACGATCGACTCTGCTGTCGGAGAGATCCACTTAATACGCATCGTTTTCTGCCCTGTTTTCTCGACCCAATACCTAATACCGTAACGGCACGAATATGAGTCACCGGTCTGTTCCTTCGGCAGATGCTCCTCCACTTCGCAGTCGTAAGGCAGGGTAACCAGCTCTCCTATGCGCAGTCCCGTCAGAATCAAGATCGTTACTGACGAAATGACTATAAGCATCCATTCACTCACCTCGCCGGCAGGTGCAGTCGCAAGGCGGTAGTAAATACTTCCTAATGCCTCGAGAATGCCGGGGGCCGGGAGCTTCATTTCGGCCGCGAATTTCTTATCATCAAGTAGGTTAGAAGACCCGTACCCCTTGAGCCGGGTCTGCGGCAGGTAATTAATACGCTGACAGATGCCGCGACTAAATAGAAAGTCAACCAACCGTTGCACGTTAAAGATGATGATGAGAATCATCTTCAGGCTCAGCTTTGCGCCCCGCTGTGTTCTATATGCAATAAGGAATTGCTCAAACCAGAGCATGTCATCTTCGGTGAGATCCACCCACACAAACTCGTAACCATCTGGCGCTTCCCTCGTAGACAGAAAACTCCAGAAATACCGCGTGGCGTGTAGTCGTTTCGATCTGTACGATAATGAAGTGTCGCTCTCCAATACCAACCAGCTTTTTATGACGTCCCCGAAGTACCGAGGAAGGGTGTCCTCTGGTCGCGTTGAATACCGCATACGCAGGTTAGTTCCAAGTTTGGTGAAGCCGAAATTTACTATTCCGGTAGAGTTCGGGCGTTCCCTTAAACTGGCGACATCCCATAACTGAGAGTCGAAATTTTGACCGGGATAAATTTGCGGGAACCTACGGCGCCCAGTCGCAATTAGCTCTTCGATCCGCGCCTCAGATTTATTTGTGACTTTCTACCGAAGCGACCACTACAGTAGGTTGTTCCCACTTGTGATATGTGGGACGACATGACCTGGGGAATCTTACTTGCTCGTCGTACGGTCTCAGCTTTGAAGAAACCGGCTCCGGCTCCGCCAGCAAGTTAACCTCTGAAGGTTTAGCGCGCCCCTCCATCAGATCAATCAATGGCGAAATTGCATAGTCCGTCGCCCGCTGGAAATCGTCCGCTATTCTGGGCGACGTTGCGACGTAAACGTGAACTTTCTTAGTGTCCACGTGCCCCAGCATCGCAGCGATGTTGTCGGGACTTTCTCCTAATGAACCGCGCTCAGTCGCAACACCGTATCGGAAGCGGCGCGCCATTAATCGCATGAGCTCATGGAGAGGCCCCCCCGGTTTGGATTTTTTTATGGGGAGGCGTGGGGAGCGGAGGTTCGCGTCTTTAGAAAATGCTCTGAGGCTATGTCTGATGTGATCATTGTATGCTGAGGAAACCCACCAGAACAGGCGCCCATCCGGGCCGCTCTTAATGCTGCGTAACTCAAGGAGAAGTCGTGCGCATCCTTCCGACAGTGGCAAATAATGAGATTTGAGGACTTTGCTTCGCTGTTTGATCTTACGCACCCTGAGTTGATATTTAACAAGTGACTGCACAGAGTCCTGATGTTCTTGGCCACCCTCACTGCGTAAGACTTCCAAGTCTCGGTTTCTGAGGTAGTATAATTGTAGCGGGCGTATTGCCGTCTGGCGTAGCGTCCACGCGATTGCTCGGTCACGATCCTCTCCCATGCCCACTTCGCACGCCCGAGTGATTAGAGCTAATTCTTCGCGGGTGAAAGGCCCACGCCTAGGGTCGCGGCTCTCCACCAGCTCACCCGAAGGACCATCTCTAAGGCGCTTTCCACGAAGGATTGAAGCCAACTCGCCAGAGAAATCAGGCAGCAACGTGTCAGGGTCCGCACCCCATAAGTAGAAATTACGTACTTGCCGAGCAGATTCCCCCTTCCTTGTCTTTCCGTATTCTGTAGCTAGCCATGCGTCGAACATGTCTTCTGTTAGATCATTCCACCTGAATCCGCGCCTGGATGGTACATATTCAGGATGCACTGCCAGCCAGTGCGCGAAGTGCACCATGGAGTGCAAATAATCCTGTCCGGATTTAGGTAAGATCGCGCCTTGATCTGCGCTCATCCGCTCTATGACATATAGTTTAATGAGACACACAGCTCTCTCAGACATCACCGGAGTGAAATCACCTATGAAGGTTATGTTTATTAGGGTTGTCCAGTTGAACTTCACGGTTGTCTCTGTTTCGCGGTTATAAGGAAGAATCCACACGTCACCTGTGATGTCGTAGCTTCTCCCGTCCTCGGTTGAGAGCACCGCGGGCAACTCAGGAACGCAAAGTGCCGTCGATGGCATTGAGCCCTTGTCTGCTCCCTTCTTCATCGCTTCACGTCCTCCTGCACATAAGATGATAGGTACTCACGCGCCGCGCGGTCGCTGATCAACCGCCTGGCGTTCTCTATATAGCGCTGCACGGATTCCTCGCTGTTCCATCCTCCCCATTCCTTGAGAATGGCTGTTGCGCCTTCGCGGTACTTCTCATAAAGGCGTAGCGCCGCGAACTCAGCCCACGTATGGCGGAGGCGGTGCCAAGTCAGCCCAAGCAGGCTCTCCTTCATCTGCGCGCGCGCGTACTTGTTAAGCGTCTCTTCGCCGGCGGCGAGTCGCGCCGCGTACCACCCGATCTGGGTGATGATGTGGTCGGCAGTACTGCTCGCAATCGGTTCGCCGGCAACGGTCACGAAGAGGTAAGGGGTTGTGAAGCGCGCATCATTCCTGCCGACAGGCGGGGCCAAGTCCCTATAGGCCAGTATCGAAGACAGGAGGTTCGGATCCATGAGCGGTACCCGACGCTCTTTCGTCTTCCCCCGGAGCCGCCGCCGCCTTCTCGGATCCTCTGGATCATCCTGCTGCCGGGGTATTAGGAAGATGTGTTTCGCGACTCCATTGGCTGGCAGGTGGATCTTCTTTAACGTCAGCATCTCACTTTTTCTGGTTCCGAGATTCGTGCATGTTTCGAACATA
>JBEVKW010000367.1:0-9548 GCA_040509495.1 Chitinophagaceae bacterium
GAACCCTGATAAGAGTCTGTTCTATCATAACGAACGTCATGCGTTTATATCAGGGGCATAGAGATGCTGGTGACTGTTCCGCAACCCGGTTTTGAGTCAATGGTAAAACTCCCTTTCCATTTTTCTGTTCTTGCCTGCATGTTCTTCAGGCCATTCCTGTTGTTTTCCCTGGTTTTGTCAAAGCCGCAACCATTGTCGGCGATATACATATTGAGCATATTCCTTTCAATCGAGATCCGTATCTCCACCTTTGATGCCCGCGCATGTTTGTATGTATTATTTATCAGTTCTTTGAATAACAGGAAGAAATCCCGTCGCTGTTCCATATTCAATTTGCGGTGAGCAAACCGGTCATCGAACTTAAGGGAGAAGTGATCGATCTTTGTTTCGAATACCTCTGCAACGTATCGTCTCATTCTTGCTACCATCTGCTCCATGGTGTCATTGTTAGAGTTGATACTCCAAACGATATCATCCAGGGCCTGACCGGAATTGGTCACTTCTTCAGAGATCCTGTTGAGAAAAAGTGATGTCTCAGACTTTGGATCAATCCCTGTTTTACTTAGTTCGGAAAGGATATTGATATGGGTGAGTGCCGAACCAATGTCGTCATGAAGATCAGAGGCGATCCGGTTACGCACTTTCTGTAAACGGATGAGTTCGCTGATCCTGTATCTGTAGATCCCATACAGGGAGGCGGCGATACACAATGTGCAAATGCTGATGAACCAGATCGTTTGCCAGAATGGAGGTTTGATGATGATCTCCAGGAAAGTGATCTGTGAAGGTTCCGCAGAGAGATCGCGCCTTGCTTTGACGTTGAACTGATACTTACCCGCCGGCAGGTGAGTATAAGCCGCGTAGTTACGCGTACCGGCATCGATCCAGTCTTTATCAAAGCCCACAAGCTGATAAGAATAATGAAGTCTGCCTGCTGATAATACATCGGGGGCAGCAAACGTGAAAGAAAGTGAGTTTTGTTTGTAGGGCAGCTTCAATGTTTTTTTATAGCTGATCAGTGTGTCCGTATGCAAGGTTTCGCCTTCTGCCTGAACATCGGTGATGATGACATTGGCAGGTCTTCCACCGGTGGACAGCCGCGAAGGTTGAAAGCGGGTGAGTCCTGCTATCCCTCCAAAGAAAAGCGTGCCATCGGGTGAGCGGTAATGTGCTCCTGTATTGAATTCATTGCTCTGTAATCCATCTTCCATAGAGAAGAAGTACATGTCTGACCGCAGTAGACTGTCAGGACTGTGCCGCAATTGCATTCTGCACAGTCCTTTGTTCGTGCTTACCCAGATCCCGCCGTTGTTATCCGGTTGAATCCCGTAGATCGTATTGTTGCGTAAACCCTGCTGCTCTGTAATGCGTGTGAGCTTTCCTTCAGGAAATTTGAATGCAAGAAGCCCGTTTCCGAATGTGCCGATCCACAATGCTTCGGCGGTGTAGTACATTGACCTGATGAGGATGGATCCGTCGAAGGTACTATCGATCGATGCTGGGAGAGGAAGCATTTTCCGTTTGCCGATGTCCAATTGCTGTATGCCTGATTGTTCGAAGGCGATAAAGAGTTTATTATCCGGAGTGATCGCAAGTGCTCTCACATTATTCTCTGCCAGTGCGGGTGATGAGCGCTCATCAAAGTGAAGCAACTCTCCCTTTTCTTTGCTGATCAAAGATATCCCATTATTTCTGGTGGCTATCCATACATTTCCTGAAGGATCCTGTATCATTCCCCAGATGGTTTGTCCCGGCAGGAACCGTTTGATCACCTTCCTGGTGGCAACATCGATCACGTCCAATCCATTTTCCTGTGTGCCTACCCATATATCACCGTCGAGATCTGTGAGCAATGAGCCGATCTTCTGATAATGTCCAACTGTAGCGGGTGGCTTTCCCAATACCGTCAGGCCGTTCACAGAAGTTCCTACCCAGATATGCTGATCGCGGTCGGTGGTGATCGCTCTTACCTGTTCGATTGAAATATGATCTGGGAGATTATTGCGTGAGAAAGTTTCGAAATTGTCAAGCCGTTTATCATAGTAACTGATGCCTCCGCCATCTGTACCGATCCAAATGCCTCCATGCTGATCTTCTGCAATACTGAGCACGTCGAGGTAGGCTATGGAAAATGGATTTTTTTTATCAGGAAGTAAATGATGCATCATGTCCCGGTATGTATCCAGCACGTATAAGCCATCTGTGAATGTACCGATCCAGAGTAAACCTTTGCGGTCAGCATGTATTGTTTCAACCACGAGGTTACTCTTCAGCGAATGATCACTACGGGTAAATTGCCTGAAACTTGTGTCTTGTGCTCCCTTAAAAAAAATACCATTGCCAAATGATCCGATCCATATGCGGCCTTCGGGATCTTCGGTTATGGAACTTAAGGAAACAGACTGATCGCCGGGAGATAAAAAACCTTGCAGGATCTCCAGTTTTGGCGATAACAGTGTTGCGCCGTTATTGGTCAGGATCCAGTATCGCTGCCTGCTGTCCCTGAATATTTTTTTTATCGTGTCACTGGCTAAACCAGGGTGAGTTGCTGCAGAGAATTTCTGCAGGTGATTCTTCTTATGATCGTAGATCCACAAGCCGTCGCGGATAGTGCCGATAAACAGGAACAATGAATCCTGCAATAAGCAACTCACCGGCGGGATCAACTCTTCTTTGATCCTCGGAAATGGCGTGATAGATTGCGTCAGCAGATCCATTTTTTGCAACCGTCCACCCCGCGTTATCAGCCACAGCTTATTATCGCTACCATTGGCGATCTTGCCGAGCTGGTTGCCTGCAGGTGTTGTGATGTCATCAAAATTCAAAGGGAACTGGAGAAAAGAATGTCCGTCATACCGGTTCAACCCGTCCTGTGTGGCAAGCCAGGCAAAGCCTTTCTTATCGATCATGATATCCACTACACTGCTTTGTGATAATCCCTGGTTGATACTGATATTACGGAAAGAAAAAGGCCTGACCTGCGCAAATATTGCAAGGCAGGAAAGACATTGAATGAATATCAGGAAGGATAAGCGCATGGTTATAGTAAGATAGGCAATTTTCGTCGTGGGCCGCCGACGGGCAACCGCAGCACGCGCTTCCTGTCGATCGCAGGCCTGCTGCGATCTAAGATCCCGGTGATCCAGGGCAGTCTGCGGTCCGTCCTCCTTGCGTATCTTGCATCCCTGATGAAGCATTACTCTCACTTGAATACCGCAGAACTGATACTGACCCAATATGATGGGACGCAGCCGTTTGGATTGTTCATAAAAGATTTCTTCAAAGCTGATAAGAAATACGGGTCGAAGGACAGGAAGCGGATCACCGCACTATGTTACGGATATTTCAGGCTGGGAAAAATTGCATGGCAGATCCCCGTCAGGGAGCGGATCTTGCTGGGCTTATTTCTTGCCTGCACAGAGCCAGATGCTTTACTGGAAATGGAAAAGCCGGAATGGAAGGCGAATACAGGAATGAGCATTGAGGAGAAGCTGCAGTTTGCCGGTCATGATTTTAGCCCCGCAGATTTATTTCCGGCTGTTCCGGAGATCTCTCCGCTGGTAGATCATCAGCGTTTCGTGCTTTCTCATTTTCTTCAGCCCGATCTTTTTTTACGGGTAAGACCAGGGAAAGAAGACCTGGTTAAAGTCAGCCTGTCAGATGCAGGTATTTCGTTTGAGTTGATCAGCCCGAATTGTCTCGCGCTACCGAATGCGTCAAAGCTGGATGGAGTGGTGAACATTAACCGTGATGCGGTGATACAGGATTACAGTTCACAGCGTGTGATTGAATTGCTCAATGATATACCGGACTTTTCGCCAAAAACTGTTTGGGATTGCTGTGCCGCAAGTGGGGGAAAGTCTTTGCTGATATACGACCGTTATCCGGGAATACAACTCACTGTATCTGACGTAAGGGAAAACATCCTGGCAAATCTTCACAAACGCTTCCGTGAAGCCGGCATCAGGCAGTATCGCAGTTTTGCGGCTGATCTGAGCAAACCTGTAAAGCAGCATGGATCGTTTGATCTTATTGTAACGGATGTTCCCTGCACCGGAAGTGGTACCTGGGGCCGCACACCTGAGCAACTGGTGTTTTTTGATGTACAAAAGATCGACGAATACGCAAGCCGTCAGCGGCAGATCATCCTTAATTCCTGGAAACAGCTTCGGCCGGGAGGCTACTTTTTATACATCACCTGTTCTGTTTACAAACAAGAAAATGAAGAAGCCGTTGCTTTTGCTACGGAACATACAAAGCTGAAGCTGATCAATTCATCCCTGTTCCAGGGATACAGCCAGCGTGCAGATACGTTGTTTGCTGCGTTATTTCAATATGAAGTATAGAAAATGGCGAAAGATGATCAGTTGTGATCTATCATCCACATGGTGATGCCGAAACCTGTATAGGACGGCGTTGCTGTGGTATTGGTCTCATATTCCCAGAGGATGAGTTGACGATATACCAGGCCGACATTCTTTGCATACTTCTCCACAAACCTTACTTTATTGGCATAGTCGCGGGGATACATAACGGGGTCACCTTTGAATTCATCGATCTGTTCAACCGTCCAAACGTCCTGGTAGGTCTGTCCATTGATCACTGCAGATGGCTCGAAGAGATCGTAGGTATAATCCCAGGTGCCCATTGAGTTGTCGATGCTGAGGTTGTAGCCAAAAGCTTCGAAAGGGTTATTAGGGAGATAGGCATTGCCTTTCCAGCTAAAGCCTTCGCGCATTGGTTCGCGGAGTTTGATAAAACGGAGATTATTTTCGATCACTTCAACCTGGTTGGTGAGCGGTGTGATAAAGTAGGAACCGGAAGCTGTCCAGGGTCCCGTACCAGCGGCATTATTGATCAGCCGGTATATCCTGTAGGAAGGCCTGCCCTGGTTATCCGTGATCGCAGCATCCACCACATGTTTTACCTGGTAGCTGTGTGTTTCAAGAGATGTGTTGAATGCAGGGTTCGGAACAAGGGAATCCACCCGGTAAGTAATGTATTTGCCAACCTGCAGCGGCAGATAGTCAGACACCGGTTCAGCAGCGATCCATTCCTCTTTTTCTTCGGAGCAGGAGAACAGACCCAGCGTCAAAACAGAAAATAACAGGAAAAAGAGGGTAGAAAATATTCTCATAAGAATGTAAGGATATGATTAAAGCCTATGACACAGTTAGTTAGCTGCGAACACTTTAACGTCTGAACGGCGAAAATATTGTTTCGTCGGCCTCGCAGCGGCCAGTGCGGTTATCACGTGGACTTATCGCATGGAGGCAAAGTCAGGTTATCGGCATTGTTCCCGGACAACGGAGATCGTTCAGTGAAGGATCAAAGGCCTGTCATCCCGGCCGGGATGATATTTAATAAGGGCCGGTTAAGCTATACCGGTCCAATGCTGCGCTGGATAATTCCACCGCCTATTACATCATCCCCCTCATAAAAAACAGCGCTTTGCCCGGGAGCGATCCCTTTAGCGTTTTCGTAGAAGTTCACTTTCATTCCGCCGTTCTCAGGGTAAATATTGGAAAGGCTGCCTTTGTCTTTATAACGGATCTTCGTAATGGCTTCCATGCCCGGCGTAACGGTATCATACTTCATCATATTCAGCTTACCGACGATCATTTCATTCCGTTCCAGGTCAGCTTCATCACCGAGTGTTACCGTATTGGTATCCGGGTTGATGCTGGTAACGAATACGGGTTTGCCAAGGGCAATGTCCAGTCCTTTGCGTTGTCCGATCGTATAGAAAGGGTAGCCCTTATGTTTGCCGAGGATCCTGCCGGTCTTGTCAACGAAATTTCCACCGATAACGCGTTCTTCCAGGCCCTCCACTTTTCTTTTCAGAAAGCCGCGATAGTCATTGTCCGGCACAAAGCAGATCTCATAGCTTTCGCTTTTTTTAGCCAGTTCCGGGTAACCATAGCTGAGTGCCATTTCGCGGATCTCTGTTTTACGGTAAGGAGCAAGCGGCAGCAGTGTACGGCTCAGCAGATCTTGCTGAAGTCCCCATAACACATAACTCTGGTCTTTTGTATCGTCAATGGCTTTGCTGATAAAATGACGGCCATTCTCGTGGGTTTTGATCTTTGCGTAGTGTCCGGTAGCAATGAATTCGCAATCAAGCGCGTCAGCGCGTTTCATCAAAGCCCGCCATTTGATATGCGTATTACAGAGCACGCACGGGTTAGGCGTCCGTCCGGCAAGGTATTCATCCACAAAATTCTCTACCACAAATCCGCCAAACTCTTCACGGATATCTAGTATATAATGGGCAAAGCCATGTTCTACGGCGGCCTGCCGCGCATCATTAAAACTGTCTACATTGCAACAGCCTGTTTCCTTCTTACTTCCCCCGCTGGCTGCATAATCCCAGGTTTTCATGGTGATCCCCACCACTTCATATCCTTCATCATTCAGCATAAGCGCAGCTACGGTACTGTCAATACCGCCGCTCATGGCTACCAGCACTTTTCCTTTACGGCTCATAATACAAAAATTGCAAGAGGCAAAGGTATGAAGAAAATCGTTGACCGTTATCCGTTAACCGTTGCCCGATGTGAAATGTCTATTTCCTGATATTGATTACTAGTGAATTACGATTGAGCTTGGATGCGTTAACCTTAGCCCTGCCGAAAGAACACCCGGAAAGATATTTAGTTCAGTTGTTTCTGTGTCAACAGTGAACGGTGAACGGCCAACGACCCCGGGCTTTTTTCAAATTCTTGCTTATCTTCCGCCTTCATCCTCAACTAACTGTATATGAAGAAACTTGCTCTGATTATTGCCTTCATGGGGCTGGGCGTATGTGTTATGGCTCAGGACCTGAAGTATTATCTGCCGGATAGTGTGTCTTACAACCCGGCGATCCCAAAACCGAAGGATATTGTTTATCATGAAGTGGGAGAGTATCACATCACGCATGACCGCCTGGTAAACTACATGAAGGCGGTTGCTACGGCTGCGCCGGACAGGATCAAACTGGAGCTGATGGGCCTCACGTATGAAAAAAGGCCCCAGGTATTGCTGGTGATCACATCACCGAAAAACCATCAGCGGCTGGAAGAGATCCGTCAGCAGCATGTGCAACTGACAGATCCTGCACGCTCCGGTTCATTGAATATCGACAACATGCCGATCGTCGTATGGATCGGTCATTCGATTCATGGTAATGAACAAAGTGGCACCAACGCATCGCTTGTTACCGCATACTATCTCGCCGCAGCGCAGGGCAAACAAATAGATGAATTGCTGGATAATACCGTCATCCTGTTTGACCCGTCCTTTAACCCTGACGGAATGCAACGCTTCTCAGGCTGGGTGAATCAGCATCGCAGCAAGAACCTCGTCAGTGACCCGAATGACCGCGAGTTCAATGAGGTATGGCCAGGTGGACGATTTAATCATTACTGGTTCGATCTTAACCGCGACTGGCTGCCTGCCATTCATGTGGAAAGTCAGAACAGGCTGGAATGGTTTCATAAATGGAAACCTAATATCCTTACCGACCACCATGAGCAGGGAAGCAATGCAACCTTCTTTTTTCAGCCCGGCGTTCCTTCGAGGGTGAATCCGATCACCCCTGATAAGAACCAGGAACTGACCGGTAAACTGGGAAAATATCATGCAGCATTCCTCGACCGTATCGGTTCATTATATTTTACGAAAGAGAATTATGACGATTTTTATTATGGGAAAGGATCAACTTACCCTGACGTGAATGGTGCAATAGGTATCCTTTTCGAACAGGCATCTTCCAGAGGACACCTGCAGCAAACTGCCAACGGATTGCTGAGCTTTCCCTTCACGATCCGTAACCAGTTTGTAACGGCACTGTCCACACTTGAAGGCGCGAAAGCACTGCGTAAGGAATTTCTGCAATGGCAACGGGATTTTTATAGATCGGCTATGACCGAATCTGCAGGTGTAGCCGTGAAGGGATATGTATTCGGAGATGAACAGGATAAAGCAAAAACATTTCATTTTGCTGAGATGCTTCGCCGTCATCAGATAGAAGTCTTATCGGTGAAGAATAAGTTCTCTGCGGAAGGAAATGAATTCAAGCAGGGCAGTTCCTATGTTGTGCCAACCAACCAGCCTCAATACAGGCTGATCCGTGCAATCTTTGAAAAGACATTTACATATAAAGACAGCCTGTTCTACGACATCACGTCTTGGACCATGCCGCTTGCATTCGGCTTGCCTTCTGCCGAGCTTAACGCAGCACAATACGGTCCCGCTGCAGGCGATAAACTGACAGATCTTCCCCGGCAGACGGGTGAACTGAGCGGTAAAAGTGAATACGCCTATCTTTTTACCTGGGATGAATTATATGCACCAAGGGCTTTGTATGAATTGCAGCAGGCTGGTGTGATGGCAAAAGTTGCCACAAATAAATTCGATATACCGGTAAATGGTACTGATGTGGCATTTGACTACGGAACCATCATGATCCCGGTAAAGGCGCAAAAAATGGGAGGTGCCCAACTGGCGGAAATATTAAAGGGCGTAGCTGAACGCAACTATATCAAAGTGTGGGCAGTGAATAGTGGTAATGTGAATAGTGGCAGCGACCTCGGCAGCAGCAAGTTTTCACCGGTCGCAGAGCCACGTGTGGCAATGCTTGCAGGTCAGGGCGTGAATGCAACGGATGCCGGTGAAGTTTGGCATTTGCTTGATCAGCGGATGAATATTCCGGCAACCCATCTTGAGCCATCCGCCTTTAACCGTGTTGACATAGACAAGTACAACACGTTGATCATGGTGGGTGGTTCTTACAACGAATTGAATAAGGAAAAACTGAAAAGCTGGGTACAGGCGGGAGGAATACTGGTATTGACAGAAGAGGCTGTGCAATGGGCGGCGCAGAACGGAATCAGTAATGTCTCATTCAAGAAAACAAAAGCGCCGGTAGACAGTTCGCAGAAAGCGGTGTATGTTGACCGGGAGCAGGTCGACGGAGCGCAGCGGATGAGCGGAGCGATCTTTGGTGCGGAGGCTGATCTCACCCATCCGCTGGCATATGGATACAACCAAAAGACGGTCAGCCTTTTCAAGGCAAACCGTGTCTTCATGGAAAAAAGCAAGAATCCTTATGCAACACCCTTCTTTTATGGAGCAAAACCGATGCAAAGTGGCTGGGTAAGCAAGGAAAATCTCGATGCAGTGAAAAACTCTGCTGCGGTGGTGGTCAATACCATCGGTGGAGGACGAGTGATCAGCATTGCCGATAACCCGAATTTCCGGGCTTTCTGGCTGGGTGGCAGCAAGCTGTTCATGAATGCGATTTTTTTCGGAAGAACGATTGATGCAGCGAGTGGGAGAGCGGAGTAGGGAGAGCGTTGTTCGTTGTTCGTTGACCGTTGTTCGTTGTCCGTTGACCGTTGACCGTTGTCCGTTGTCCGATGGCCGATGGCCGATGGCCGATGGCCGAGCTGCGCGTTTTGATACAGGCTAACAGGCAAGAGGCTTTCTGATTCAGAAAGCCTCTTGCCTGTTATAGGTTATATCAATCAGCGACCATGGCGGTCATCGGTCATCGGTCATCGGTC
>JBEVKW010000368.1:0-4179 GCA_040509495.1 Chitinophagaceae bacterium
AAAAGTTGTGGGATGGTTGTTTAAAAGTTTAAAGGTTTGCTTCGGTCCCTCGGCTGATGTAATCAGGCTTGCCAGGATGCTGCAAACGGGTTATTATCACTTGTCCACTTACAAGTTTTTAAGCGATAGTTGTCTGATCGGGCACAAGAAACGTGAGCAGGTCTTGAAGCGGTATATGCTAGATACGTCATTCTGACACGCGAAGCCAGCTGATGTGTTGACTGATAATAATCATTCAGGGTCAAAATTCGCGTGTTTTTACAATGGTTGTTGGTCGTCGTTAGTTCGTCTCCTGGTCGTCCTTTGGTCGTCCAAAGTTCGACGGGATTTTAGGCAGTGAAAAATGGTGACAAGCTGACACGCTGAGGATGATAAATCTTTTGAGCGACTGGCGTAGGTGCCCCCCCGCTTCGCTACGGTGGAAGGGCCGCCAGAAGTTTATGCGAGCGATGCTCATCCGGAACATTTCAACTCAAGCCATTTTGTAGACCATCCCCCAACTTTTCAACATGATCCTTGAATACCGGATAGGTAAGAGGAAGAGAGTTTGTTCGAGATTGAGTGGTCGAAAGTGCCTGCTGTGGATCGTTTATGGGGGCCGCGTAGGGGCAACCGGGATGGGCGGAAGAGCGCTTGGTTGCGAATGCGTTATATACTTGTGGCACGGAAGAGCGCTTGTTTCCGGGTAGTGGACCGCGAGGATGCAACAGCAATATGCAGGCATTAACAACGGCCGGGCATGCGCGCCGACGAACGCCGCGCTTTCTACTTGCGCAGTACATGATCGTTGCGCTTCAGTTGCCACAGCGATTTCTTCGCAGCTTATTGTTCATTCTAAATAGAATATTGGCTACAAATGGGCATACGACAGCAACCGCATTACTGCGCCTGACCGTCGTCGCCCACTTTCATCTGTATATAATTCCACTTTCCTATCTCACTTTTTCCTTTTTGATTACACGACACAATGAAAAATAAAAGCACCGCCCTTTTCAGGACTGCCCTCCTCCACCAGTCCTGAAAATGACGGTGACTAAAGAAATTTCTCTGACCTAAATATCGCTCAACCAAATGGGCTTAAGCAAGGGTAAAACACAATATCTCAGCAGAAAATAACAAGAAAATCAGTTGAAAAAACGTGATAAGTATTGAATAAGAATAACACTTCATCAGCTGAGTGAGCGCTGTTTCTGCGCTGATCAACATTGGATTTGAACTTTTGGATAATCCGCGCTGTTTCAACTCTTGTTCTCTAATTCGCGAAATTCGCGGTATAAAATTCGCGTTGCTTAATTTTGATGCACATGAATAACTCTCTTTCAGGTTGGGACGATACAATTATAGCTCTGGCAACACCCCCGGGCATTGGTGCAATTGGCGTGATAAGGTTAAGTGGAAAGCTCAGCTTCACAATAGTGAACGAACTTTTCCCTTCTAAAAACCTGATGGAAGCGGCCTCTCACACGATACAGGTTGGTTACCTGCAGGAAGACGGTAAGCCTGTTGATGAGGTGGTGCTTTCCCTTTTTCGCGGCCCGCGTTCGTATACCGGTGAAGATGTGATCGAGATCAGTTGTCATGGTTCGCCTTACATTCATCAACAGGTGATCGATGCCTGTATGCGGAAAGGAGCACGACTTGCGAAACCCGGAGAATTTACGCAACGGGCATTCCTGGCAGGTAAAATGGATCTTGCGCAAGCAGAGTCTGTAGCAGATATTATTGCAAGCAACACCGCGGCATCCCTTAAAACAGCCCTGCATGCAATGCGCGGCGGTTTTTCAGCACGGCTGAAGGATCTCCGTGAACAGTTGATCCGGTTTTCAGCACTGATCGAACTGGAGCTGGATTTCTCACAGGAGGATGTTGAGTTTGCAGATCGCGGAGCCTTTTATTCGCTGGTCAATGAACTGACCCATTCCACCAAGCAACTGATCGAATCCTTCCGTCTAGGCAACGTGATCCGCAATGGAGTGAGTGTGGCGATCATCGGAAAACCGAACGCAGGCAAATCAACTTTGCTGAATACATTGCTGAATGAGAACCGCGCGATCGTCAGCGATATACCCGGAACAACACGCGATACGATTGAGGAGGTGATTAATATCGGCGGAATATTATTCCGGCTGATCGATACAGCGGGTATCCGTCAGCACACCAGTGACATTATCGAAACTGCCGGTGTTGAGCGTAGCCTAGAAAAAATGAAGCAGGCCGATCTTGTACTGTTTTTGTTTGATGCATCTGACGATCTCGGTGAAATCACTCAGCGTGTTGATGACCTGAAACAACAGCAGATAAAATATCTGCTTGTTGCAAACAAAATAGATCAGGCCCCTGGTCATAAGGAGAAATTCGCCGGATGGGAAGATCTGATCTTTATTTCAGCAAGACAGCATTTGCATATCGAAGAACTGAAAGAACAAATGACAGCAACCGTGGTTGAAGGAGAGGTACAATCCGAAAATAATATTGTCACGAATGCCCGTCACTACCATGCCTTGAAACAGGCATTGCAATCACTGGAGGATATCCAGACCGGATTGGACAATCTCATTCCCGGAGATCTGCTGGCACCGGACATCAGACGGGCACTTCATTACCTGGGAGAGATCACGGGGCAGGTGAGTAATGAAGATATGCTGGATTATATTTTTAGCAAGTTTTGTATTGGGAAATAAAGGTAAAAACAACCCTAAGCAAAGAAAGCTCATTTATAACCCTGAAAGCTAATAGCTTTCGGGGTTTTGTTTTTTTGGTTGTTTGTAATTCTTTCGCGTTACTTACTGTAGCACCAATGTCCCTGCAATGTTTTTTTCGATAATTTGTAAATAGTGCATACCCGAAGCCCATTGGTGGAAGAAACCCATTATTGTCCATTTGGATTGAGTATGCAGGGAATTAGTTCAAAAGCACTTGCCTTTGGCGAACCGGGTAATAAATTAACTGACGGCGCAGGCTTGGAATGGTTGGATTATGGTGCAAGGATGTACGACTATCAGATCAGCAGGTGGGACGTTACCGACCCGATAGCAGGGAAAATGATGTATTGGTCCCCCTACATCTATGCGTTCAACAACCCGATCACCTATCTTGACCTGGGAGGGATTGAACTCATGAACCCGGCGACAGCTATAGAAGTGCAGACGCTGCAGCTATTGCCTGAAGCATGCTTTACGGTTATCAGGCCAACAATAAAAGCGCTAAAGATAGCTCCAATTATCTATGAAATGAAGACAGCATCTGGTGAAACCTATTATTCTTTTACAAAAGCGAAATTCAATGACGATTTTATTGCTGCCAAACAGATGCCTAATTTAAAACAGAGTATTCCCATGTTGACGGGCGAAATAAGGCGGAGAATCGGGAGAATCGAAAAGGATACCACCAAAGACGCCATTATTGCTTTAAAGGGAGGTGACTTTTACAAGTCTTTTATCAAAAAGGGAGGTGGACAAAGTGGAAATTGATCTCTTGATGTTGCCTCGCGAATGGCAGAGCTTAGTTTAAAGGATGACAAAACGATGCAGGAGATCTTTAGCCGTCAGAATAATTATTGGATAATCTTAGCCGTTAATGATTCGCTGATCAGTCCGCTCTCTTACGCAAGCTACAATGCTTTACATAAGGAATTGCATATTCCCGATGATCTGCTGCTTAAACAATAGGACTTTAAAATCAAGTATCATAAAGTCTGGCTGTTGCCCTTTATCTGTTCAGATTGAAAAGTATAGCTTATAGCTATACATCATAGAAACATAAAAAAGCCCTTCTACAATTGGATGAGCTCTTTCTTTTCAAAAATGCTTTCGTTGCCCTCAGCTTTCGCAACCAGATGAGTAAAAGCCCCATGCTGACGGGGTGTGCGCTTATACTGGCCTAGGCCGCGCCCCTTACCAAACTAATTATTCCACCAGCGAATTACTAACATAGACTTGACCAAAAATGGGGTTAACCACGGAAATATTGATGAAAAAATGAGATAGTTGTAAATAATGTTATCAACGGATTAATTTTAACGAATAAATCAAATTCATGGCTATTAGAATATCGAATATATATGCAGTAATGCTTGTCGCCTGGACGCTATTTGCCATTGTCGATACCCAGTTTGCTATTTCTGGCAACATGGACGACCCGCCTTTGCTTCTGGGTATTTTAATCATTGCAATATTTTCC
>JBEVKW010000369.1:0-18633 GCA_040509495.1 Chitinophagaceae bacterium
AATCCACCCAATACTATGCTCAGACTAAGAAAACGATAAAAATAATGTAAAAAGGACAGGTTTTTTTTCATGACAAAAAACGGTTAGGATGAATGTGGCGATATTTTTTTAGCGTTGAGATCCTCAAGAAAAAGTAATAACCGGAGCCTGGCAGGGCTGGCAGGAAACCGGTTGGCCCGGAAAGGAACGTTCCCCATTTTATAGGCTTTTCGAACGAACACCTGGGAGGTGTGGTAGTCTCCCTGGAGATGATAAATGATAGCAGCAGTAAATAAGTTATAAAAGTATTCCTCGATCTTCAATGATTTTTTAAGAGCCGATAATCGTTGTCCAAGCTGCGCGGTATCAAAACTTAATGAAATCAGATCACCTCGTTTGGAAACGCTATCCCATTTATATTCGAACGAGAGAACTAAGTTCCTCCCGGCCTTTAAGCTGTAATTGACAAGATCGTAGAATTTGGATTGCCCCGTCAGTTTACTTCCGATAAAAGCTTTCGTAGGCGAAGCTCCCTTTTGCAGAAAATCTTTTAACCGATCGATAAAAATCTGTCGATCACCGTATCCGCTGAAAGCAAAGCATAGCTCTCCTTGAGGAGTCAGAATGTAATGTGTTGGATAAGCGTAAGCGAAAAACTCATCCCGGAACAATAATCCGGCAGAGTCTGTCCAGCATTCTCTTTTCAGGACGATAAACCGCTCGTTCAGAAAAGCCGCTGAGGCGGAATCGGCAAACAGGTCCTTATCCATTTTAATGCACGGAGTGCACCAGTCTGTATACGCATCGATATAAATATATTTTTTCTCCTGTGTTGCTTTGGTGATAGCTTCTTCAACGGTTCCTTCAAAAAAACGAACTGCCTGGCCTTGAACAGATATGGAGCATATCAAACATAAAATAAATGAAAACATCTTTACGCCGGCTGTCTTTCTATTTTGATTCATACAAGTGATATAGGGTAGTGAAAAGTGGCTGGTGGTACTTATCGGACACATCAGCGTTAACAACCGGAATTTACGCTCGCTCACTGCAATCTGGTTGCAGGCGGAAAGGCTGGCAATACCCGATTGTTCCGCAACAATACTTTCGGAAGTTCTGCGTGAAATCAATTTCAGATAAAGTAAATGTAAGCAGCAATAAGCCGTAAGTATTACGGCTTATTGAAAGAACCATTTTAGCAAGGACCACTCGGATCGCAGCCGGAAGGACCTCCGCATCTTCTGCGCAGGGAGATCTGATTGCCGCCAAGGCACTGGTTCTCGCCGGAAGTGTGGCAACGGCAAATACCATTTGGCGCTTCTTCAGGCCAATCGGGTAATTCGATAGTAACCTGCGCATTCAGGGAATTTACGCCGGGAACACGATCAGCCACAACCGTTGTTGCTGCGAACAACGCTACAGTGACAACCAAAATTCTGGTGATTTTCTTCAACATAAAAAATGGTGTTAATGATAAAAATGGTTTACACGGCAATTTAGACCCGGCCACTGAAATCAGGTTGCAGGCAGCATCGGCTATCCTGTAAGGTGACGTATACATCCAATCAGCACTGTTTTTTTTTCAAAAAGTTATAATGGCCACAACTTATTGAGGCGAACCTTTTTTAACACGGGCCGCTGGCATCACAACCGGAAGGGCCTCCACATCTTCTGCGTAGGGAGATCTCGTTGCCCCCAAGACATTGATTTTCCCCCGCGGTGTGACAGCGGCAAATACCACCCCGCAATTCTTCAGGAAGCATCGGCAATAAACCGATCTGCGCATTGGCTGAATTCATGCCTGACAGACGATCAGACATAAACGTTACTGTCGTAAATAAGACTAAACCAACAATAAGGATTCTATAGATTTTCTTCAACATAAAAAAGTTGTTAATGACAGAAAATGATGTAAAGTAGATGTTAAGCCTGGCCATTGAAAATTGGTTGCAGGGCGGAAACAAAACAGGATAAGCCGCAAAGCGGCCTATCCTGGAGAGAGGTCAACAAGGACCACTAGGATCGCAACCGGAAGGCCCACCGCATCTTCTGCGCAATGAGATCTGATTACCGCCAAGGCATTGGTTCTCGCCGGAAGTGTGGCAACGGCAAATACCATCAGGCGCGTCTTCAGGCCAGTCTGGAAGCTTGATAACAACCTGTGCGTTCGCCGTGTTCATACCTGGAACAGACTCGCTGATCATAGTGCTCGCTGCAAACAGCGCCACTGCAACAAACATGATCCTTGAAATTCTTTTCAGCATAAAATACATTATTGATGAAAAAAAAGATTGACAAGCTAAGCTCCTAACCCCTACTGAAATATTTCTGCAGTATCCTTTATTACCTTTTCTTCTATCGCTTGATCAGTTCAACACAGCCACATGACAACAGTTCGACAATCACAACTATCAGCATTCCGCGTTGTACTCTTTTTCTGCCTGGCAGGATTGCTGGTATCATTCTGTATTCCCAGATTATCTGTACAATTCTCTCCATCACCGAGGACGGAACAGTTGATCATACAATTCAATATTCCTGATTATGGTCCCGAATTAATAGAACATGCAGGAACAACCATACTGGAAAATGCCTTTTCACAGCTAAGAGAATTAGAGAAGATCAGATCCAGCTCGTGGGCCAACAGCGGGTTCGTTGAATTACACTTCAGGAAAGGAACAGATATGGATCTGAAACGACTGGAAATCGCAACACTCATTCGTCATGCGTTAACCTCCTTTCCTGCAGGCGCTTCTTATCCCATAATAATGCAGTCTGCCAGTACTGAAAAAAATGAAACAGCCAGACCATTACTGACCTATATCATAAAAAGCAAAGCAAGCCCGTACCAGACACAGCAAATAGCGGAATCGATATTCAGACCGATGCTGATAAAACAAGCCGGAATCGGGAAAATTGAGATCAATACTCCGGAAGTACCTCAATGGGTGATTCGATTTGATAAAGAAAAATGCCTGGTTTGGGGAATTAAGCCGCAGGATATTCAACAGACAATAGCAGAACACGCACAGGCCTATTACCCCGGAAACTGGAGATCCGAAACAGGCTATAGCTACTTTATTATGCGGCAGCCCATGACCGTTGACGTTGCTGAACAACTTGAATTGATCAGCCTGACCGGAAAAAACAAGCAAATGGTCAGGCTCAGAGACATAGCTTCCGTTTCATTGGAGATGAGTAAGCCGGCGACATACTATGGCATTAATGGAGAACAGACGATCACACTGGCAGTATTTGGCTCTCCCGGCACAAACAGCATACACGTAGCTAACAGCCTGAAGAAGTTGATGGAACAAACTGAAAAGAAATTACCCGGGGGCTATTCACTTTCACTGGCCGGTGATGAGACAAAATTTATCAAACAGGAGATCGATAAGAACACGCGGCGTATCCTTCTTTCTGTTTTAGTGCTGGTATTATTTATCACTTTAGTGACCCGGAACAAAGCCTATTTATTAACTGTTCTTTCCGGATTGGCGATAACCTGTTGCCTGACCGTGCTGTCAACATACCTTTTGAATATCACGCTGCATCTCTATACAATTGCGGCCCTCTCGTTGTCATTTGGTTTGATTGCTGATAATATGATCGTAATGACCGATTACACAAGGCGTGGTCTACCCAGGCAGGTTTTCCCGGCGATGATAGCAGCAACGGCCATTACAAGCCTTGCCATGTTTCTTACATACCTGCTCCCCGAAAATGAAAAATTGAGCCTCACCGATTTTGCCGGCACAATCGTGCTGGCGCTTGCACTTTCGCTGATAGTAGCGAAATGGTATATCCCCTCCTGTTACAGGTTACTGTCCTCAAAAATGCCGCTGCCCCAGGGCCGTTTACACTCGCCTTATCAGAAAAGTATGTTGCTGCTCAAGATGAGAATCTACCGCAGTTACATGCATTTGCTGAAGTGGTTGGGAGGCAAGAAGATCTTATTTTCTTTGATACTCCTGTTGCTGTTGGGAGTGCCGCTGTTCATGCTGCCAGAGAAGCTTGGCGATGTGCGGGTGTATAATGAATCGATTGGCAGTCCCTTCTATCAAAATAAGGTCAGGCCATACACTGATAAATGGCTTGGAGGGGCGCTGAGATTATTTATGGAGAATAATTATCAGCGTTCAGGGTACAGGGATCCGGAGGAAACACAACTGCGGATAACAGCCCGTCTTCCGTATGGTAACTCTCCTGCTCAAATGAATGATCTCCTCGCTTACATGAGCAGATCGATCCAGGGCATCACGGGAGTGAGTCGGTATTCTGTGCAGGTGCATTCAGGCCAGAGAGGCGGAATTGAAATATTCTTTACAGAGGAAGGCGAACAAACTGGCGTTCCGGCAGAACTCAAAACTAAGCTGGTAAATGTATCGCTTCAACTCGGTGGAGTTGAATGGACCATTTCAGGCGTAGGAAGAGGATTCAATAGTGCCGGAGGCGCAGAAGCTCCCTCTTACCGGGTAACATTGAAAGGCTATAATTATGAGACACTGGAGCAGTTAGCAGCTGAGCTGAAAAGTCATTTGCTGTCCAGTCATCGCGTTCACCGCGTCAATATCAATGAAGCGGTGCTGTATACAGACCAACGTGCTAAACAGTTTGAACTGGAAATCGATGCAAAGGCTGCTTCTTACGTCAACGCAGGTAATACCGCCATACTTAAAGGGCTGCATCTGTACGCTTCAACCTCAATGATTGGTCAGATGGCAGATAGCAGTGGTGAATTCCGTCAGGTTCGTTTTCAGGAAAAACAAGCGGAAGATTTTTCTGTGAATTGGCTGACTGATAAAACTTTCTATTTATCTGAAGGTAGCCGTGCTGTCAGGATAGGTCAATTCACCAAACTGCGTTCAGAATACGTGACGGAGGCCATCCACAAAGATGACAGGCAGTATCTGAGGGCCATCTCATTTGAATATGCAGGTTCTAAACATGCCGGGGATGTTTTTACAAAACAGCTATTAAGTAATTGGGAAAAAACTTTACCTGCAGGGTATGTGATCACCAGTCCGGAGTTTTCCGAAACTCATCAGAGCAACTTTAAAAAATATGGTCTGTTAATTACTTTGCTATTGGCCGGGTGTTACGTCGCAACGGCTTTACTTTTTGAAAACCTGAGACAACCATTTATAATTATGATGATAATGCCCGTTTCATTCCTGGGAATCTTTTTAACATTCGGGCTTGGACATTTTTATTTCGATCAGGGTGGATACGCAGCTTTTCTGCTTTCCGGGGCACTGGTCGTTAATGCCGCCATATTTATTATAAATGACTATAATTATTTGAAACGCACCGAAGGAGGTACATCGAATAACTTACTCCTTAAAGCAATTACCCGGCGGGCGAGAACAGTTGCCATTACAACGATGTCTACCTGCTGCAGCCTGGTTCCTTTTCTAACTGACGGTGAAGATGAGGTGTTCTGGTTCTCTCTGGCTGTAGGCACGATCGGGGGGCTGCTTACATCATTACTGGCTGTTTGGCTGGTTTTACCGGTGTGGCTTTACAAAAGACGTTCGTAAAATCGTACCGGCGGCTAAGCGGGTTGCCATCGTAGTCAGCCATCAGTAATGGTATAGTTCCACCTGTATAGTTGGTATTTTTGCAAGGCGGACTGTTTCGACGAAACGCGTGCGTAGTCAGAGACATAGACCTAACGCCTCGGAATTGTCGTGTTCCCTTCACAATCACGGCCGTATTTTCTGATCTGTAAGAGCATCTGGCCTGCCTGGCGTAGGGTTCCCGCAGATTTACGCTGATCAAGGCGCAGATTCGCAGATATTAAGCTTTTATAAGAAACTGATCTGCGTATCTGCGCCTTGATCAGCGTAAATCTGCGGGAACCCTACGCCCGATGTGTCGACCAACATTTATTTTTCTTATCTATCTGGTGGCCATCATGATTTTTACCCACAGAATGCAGTGTCAGTAAGGGTTTTGTTGAAAAAAGTGATTGTTTGGGATGATCAAATCGGCTGGAAATTGGAATAAAGGATCTGTGTATCAGGAATATCTTTGTACTGTCAAAAGAGCAATACGTAGGTTTCTTCGAGCTGACATCTACATATATACAGCATGATATCGACTCTGTAAAATCCTTTCTTGTAATCACGCAATAGTGTTACCGATACAGAGCCTTGGTTTAGCCGATTAAATTTGAAATATTTCTAAATATATAATTATGTCTTCTATTATCACTACCCTGTTTTTCGACAAAGAACTGGTAAACAACATCAAAAAATCAAACCCTGATATCAATTTTTTATCTGCTCAATTAATCAGTGGGAAGATTACGCTGCAAGAGTATGTGATTGCTGCTGAGGTATAAAGTAGACCTCTCTATCTTATTCATCTGTAAGGTCAGGATCTTCTTTGATCTCATGGAAAAAGATCAGGATAGGTTATGTCAACCACTTGTTGTCGCCGGCTACCTTTATCGCATCAGCTTTGCAATTCACCGCCAGCTTTTGATAGATATTCTTGATATGACTTCGTACGGTCTCTTTACTGATAAAAAGATCCAGTGCTATTTTAGAATATGTTTTACCGGCTGCAATACTTTTCAGTACTTCCTGTTCCCTGTCCGATAAGGGTGAATTCTGCGACCTCGCAAATGATTGTACCACCATCCGCGCAATACGCAGTGTCATCGGCGCACCGCCCGAAAAGGCTTCAGCAATATTCTGTAATACGGAATTAATTTCAGAGTTTTTAATAATATAGCCGCCGGCACCCGCGCACAATGATTGAAATACTTTCTCGCTATCCTCCAGCACGGTTATGATCAGCACGATACATGCTGGACTCGCCTTCTTTATGCGAAGCGTACCCTCTATACCATTCATTCCCGGCAGATCGATATCCATCAATACAAGGTCGGGCGCATCGATCTCGAGCTTTTCCAGCGCAGGTTTACAACTTCCATATTGCCCTGCAACTTCATAGTCAGGTGAAGCGCTTATCAATGCAGCAAATCCTTCCCTGATGCGTGAATTATCTTCAATAATAACAATCCGCTTTTTCATATTAACTTTTATGGGGCATTAATGGCACAACGATCAGCAAGGTTGTTTCCTGCTGGCCGTGGGAAAGGTGAAAGGTAAATTTATTATCGGCGCATCGTTTGGCGATATTAGAAAGTCCATAATGTTCCCGGGAAGGATCTGGCTCATTCCAGTAGCCGTTATCTGTTAATGAATAAAGAATAAAATCAGGAGGGCAGATCATTTTCAATTCAACCTCGGTCGCCCCGGAATGCTTTACCACATTCGTCATGGCCTCTTTGAAAATATAGAGGAGGTTCAATGCGGCTGATGGACTTATCTGAACGCGGCTGCATTTTTCAGCCAGCGATGAAAAAGCGATGTCGAATTGGTTATAAAAATGTTGACCGTAAGAGGTCAGGTAATCGAATAGTTCGTTAGGATCATCACTGTGATGATTTAAATGCCATAGAAAGTCTTTGCTACCCGAATAAAGCGCATTACTGTTCTGGATGATATTATCCACTACTGGCCTTGCAGCATCGTTATCTTTTAGCTGGGTCTTTAACAGGCTTGCCTGCCTGGTGATGGCAGATAACATGTTCCCGGTCTGATCATGAAAATCCCTGGCAATATTTTCCCGGATGCTGTTCAGTTGATCGGTTCTTTGTCTGACCGCTTCATCGAGCATACTGATCTTCCGGTCCTGCAACTCCCTGATCTTGGCCCTGTCCTTTTCCTGGTCAACCTGCAGGTAAGCAAGAAATCCGCCAAAGAATACAGTGATCAGCAGGTTCAGCATTAATGCATATAAAGGACTGCCCAGGAGGGCGGCGGCAGTTCCCAAGGCTGGTTCCTGTGGTGTTTTGTAATAGATAAAAATAAACAGTAGCAGGTTGGTAAAGATCGCCCACCATCCATATTTTTTATCTGCCCAGATTGCTGCCAGCAAATACATGTGCAGAATGCTTACATTGGAAGAATAAATACCTCCGGAGTCGCTGATCCAGTCGTAGATGATGAAATACGTGACGAAGGCGGTAATCGTCATAGGGATCCGGTAATGTCCCAGGAATTTTATGGAAAGTATGATCACTATCACCAGGGCTGCATTGATCAGAAAGCCAAGAACCGGCTTGCCGATCGCATAAAGCACGACAGGAAACAAGAGAACCAGTGGCAGACCGATCAGCGTCGTACTCAGCACCACTCTGAGCGCATGATACTTCGGATGTGTTTTGTCCGAGCGGACTTCATCAGGAAGAAAGTAAGTAACGACCTTTTCGAAAAACATGATGATCCTAATGTACACTTTTTACTGGTGCAGCGACGGGCAAAGCAAAAAATCACCCATTCTGCGGGATTGTCACGGCTGACAATCCAGAATATATTTGTGCTACACACACGAACATGAAACGGATCCTTTTTTTATTGATATGCATGGCCGCACTTCTCTCAGCCTGCACAAAAGACAAAAATACCCCGCCCACAACCGGGGATATAACCGGAACCATCACGCCTGCCTACGCAGTCACCCAGATTTCCCTGATCCCGTTCGAAGACATCCAGCTGGACACTTTACATACCACACCCGGTAGCGATGGGAATTTCAAGTTCAACCGGGTGAAACCGGGAATCTATTTTGTCGTATTTGCTACTAACCCGCGGTTTAATTACCAGCTTCCCATAAAACTCACCGTTGTGGCCGGGGCAACTAACGAATTAGGCAATATTGCCGCGATCCCGCTGCAGCCGCTGGGAACTGCTTCTATCAGTGGGGTCGTATCTCCCGCCAGCGCCGTCGTTCATGCAACCATTACGGGTGGCAACAACTTTTCCGTCGTTCCGGATCCAAACACCGGTGCCTTTAGCTTTCCCTATCTTCCAGCTGGTAATTATTCACTGACTTTTATCGCGAGATCAACGCATGTTGCTCCGGCTGAAAAGAAAATCGAATTGCGAGACGGCCAGCGGCTGGATCTGGGCACACTGACCTTTTCACCCAATCAACTTGTCTCAAAGCTGTCCTGTAACATGGGACCAACGGCTCTTTCCTTCGATACATACCTAAATAACACAGCTAATAAACGAATTACCGCGAGCTACAGCGCCGGCGAATTAATGATCAGCGGCTCATGGACAACAGGCACTGCGGGAAATGCTGGAGGCGTTCGCACCAGACGATTAACGATCGCCCTGGATAATGTTAATGGGCCCGGCACTTATATCTGCAAAGGAACAGTACAATCCGAAATAACATATCTTGACCGCTATAGCAGTTCCATGGCCCCTCCAAACCTGACGTATAGCAGCAGTATAGATAATGGAAATGGAACTGTTATCATTACAGCATTTGATCCTGTAGCAAAGACACTAACAGGAACATTCAGAGGTAGCTTGAAAGCAAAGACTTTTCAAAATACGGTGGTTTCGCAGGATGTGACAGAGGGTGTTTTTGATATCAAATATTAAAGAGTCTACTAAACCGTACCCAATAACGCTGCACCATTTTACCTTGATCCGGTTTATACTTCCTCTGCCCTTTGCTGTTCGTATATATTTTCATAAACAAACAGCCCGAAGGGCCGGGAAGAAAACCATTGATTCCGCCCTTGTCTACCAACTCCCCAGGCAATGAGCCAAATTTTGCGCGGCCGCCTGCAATTGGAGTGTGCTTAGGCGGTAAGAAAGTTATAGAATTACCAGTCAAATCCCATGTCGTTTAGTTAGCAGCCTCTATGGAACGCGGCGATACGCGGAGAACGCGGCGAAATACAAAATGTTCTATAGCTGTTTTCGCCTCATCCGTCGCGGATCGCTGTCGTGTTACTTCTACGCCAGGCAAACGAAACAACAGTGCGTTAGAACCTTATTGCACCCCGGGGATCTTCCAGATCGCATCAAACGCAGGCTTTGGCTTAAGCTGCCTGTCCCACAACAACGGATAGTTCGTTCTGCCTGGTACCGGGTAATCGTTCTTCCAACTCATGTCATCGGCAATCCCCCACACAGAAACTCTTGAGATCTTATCCCGCTTTCTGTAAAAGATCGAAAAGAGATCTGCGTAACGTTTGGTCAGCAAGACCTGAACACTATCGGGCAATCCTGTTCTGTAGGGATCAAGAAAAGATTTGAATTCCTCTAACTGAAACTGCTTATCAGCCATTCCCTGGCCGATCACCTGGCCTTCTTTTGTCAGCGGCAGGACATCTACATCCAGCTCCGTCACCATCACTTTCACACCGCAGGAAGCATAGGCATCGATCGCATCTTCAATATACTTATTGTCGGGATAATTAAGTCCCCAATGGCCCTGCATCCCTATCCCATCGATCCGGATGCCTTCTTTTTGCAGCATCTTTACCATACGGATGATCCCATCCCGTTTTGCGGGACGCCAGGTATTGAAATCGTTATAATACAATGCTGCACCCGGAGCATATTGAGAGGCAAAAAGAAACGCATACTTGACCAGTGTATCTCCATTGCCAAAGGCATTTACCCAGGTCGTTGGCCTGTAGTTACCATCTTCTCCTATCACTTCATTCACTACATCCCAGGCGTGAACGCGGCCTGCATATCTTCCGGCCACGGTCCTGATATATGATCGGAGACGCTCCAGTTGTTCTTTCTTTGTATTGGGTTTACCTTTTGCATTGGTGAAGAACCAGGCAGGCACCTGGTTATGCCACACAAGTGTGTGACCAATGATAAACATTTTATGTTTTTCGCCGAAGGCAACAAAACTATCAGCCGCCGCAAACTCAAACACACCGGGCTTAGGATTGATCAATGTTGCCTTCATCACATTCTCCGCCGTAATTGCATTGAATTCACGGACCGCAATATCCTGCATCCCCTTATTCTTTCCCGAAACGATTTCATCATTTACCGCCGTACCAATCATGAACACTCCTTTATAAGCATCCTTCAATGCAACAGGCTTATTTTGCCCATATACAAAACCGCCATCTACCAAAACCGCGATCATGCAGATCATCGCAATGATCATAACACAACATTTCTTCTTTGCTACCATAAAATATCGGATACCCATACCCTGTCTAACTTTTAAATTTTCAATCGAAAAATATCTATTCTTTACTGTCATAAGGCTTCAAATACACAGCCCCTATTTTTTACTTTTTACTTTTGACTTTTTACTTCCTAATGAGAATCCCTCGTCACCTCCGAACCCGAACTTCCCTGCAGAAAGTCAAGATCGGCGCCTTTATCCGCCCCCATTACATGCTTGATATAAAGACTTACATAGCCCCGTTCTGCCGCAGGTTTTGGTTGTTGCCAGGCCTGCCTGCGTTGGTGCAATTCTTCATCTGATACGTGTAAATGAAGTTTCCGTTGTGCTACATCCAGTTCTATCAGGTCGCCGTTCTGAACAAGTGCAAGCGTTCCGCCGATAGCCGATTCGGGCGATACATGAAGCACAGCAGTACCATAAGCTGTTCCACTCATGCGTCCATCTGAAATGCGCACCATGTCTGTGATGCCTTTCTCCAGTATTTTTTTAGGGAGGGCCATATTGCCGACTTCCGGCATGCCGGGATAACCCACTGGTCCGGCGTATTTCAATACCATCACGCAGGTTTCATCAATATCCAGCAGCGGATCATCCACTCTTGCATGATAATCCTCTATGCTCTCGAAAACCACCGCCCGGCCCGTATGTTTCATCAGGGAAGGTGTTGCGGCACTGGGTTTGATCACAGCTCCATTTGCAGCAAGATTGCCTTTGACAACGACGATCCCCGCGTCTTCCTTAAATGGGTTTGTATATGCAGCGATGACCTCCTGATTATAGCAGGAATGATCATTGACAATATTTTCGTGATGATTTTTTCCCGTGACGGTTACCACATTCTTATGCAACTGTTCTTTCAGTTCATGAAGAATTACGGGTAAACCACCGGCATAATAGAAATCTTCCATCAGGTATTTGCCGGCAGGCATCAGGTTCAGCAGCAAAGGTATCTTGCTTCCCAGCCTGTCAAAGTCTTCCAGCGTCAGCTCTACGCCGATCCGCCCTGCGATGGCCATGAGATGGATCACGAAATTGGATGAGCCGCCGATCGCTGAATTAGTGATGATCGCATTTTCAAATGCTTCACGCGTCAGTATCTTATCGATGGTCAGATCATCCTTTACCATTTGAACGATCCTTCGTCCGCTTAACTGCGCCATTACTTTTTTTCTTGAATCTGCTGCCGGAATGGCTGCAGCACCACTCAGTGTGAGCCCAAGCGATTCAACCATACAGGCCATGGTAGATGCTGTCCCCATTGTCATACAATGCCCGATACTGCGGCTCATGCAGCTTTCTGCATATTCGCATTCTTCCTGGGTCATCTTACCTGTCTTCATGTCTTCATCAAATTTCCAGACATGCGTTCCACTTCCGATCAATTGCCCTTTATAATGTCCGTTCAGCATGGGTCCGCCGGGCACTACAATAGTCGGCAGGCCTACGCTTGCGGCACCCATTACGGTTGAAGGCGTTGTTTTATCGCAGCCTGTCAGCAACACCACGCCGTCAATCGGGTTGCCGCGAATACTTTCTTCGGCATCCATGCTGGCAAGATTGCGGAATAACATCGCCGTGGGTTTCAATAACGTTTCACCCAGGCTCATGATCGGAAATTCAACCGGGAATCCACCTGCTTCCAGCACACCTTTTTTCACTGCTTCAGCATGCGCACGGAAATGCGCATTGCAGGGTGTAAGTTCACTGAACGTATTGCAGATGCCGATCACTGGCCTGCCATCGAACATGTCTGTGGGCATGCCCTGGTTCTTCATCCAGCTCCGGTAGATGATACCGTCTTTATCTTTACGGCCAAACCAGCCGCGGCTTCTTAATTCTTTTCCCATTTTGGTTAGGATTTTTGATCGTGTGATCAGGCTTTTGCTTCGCTGCGGCATAGGCCCCCTCTAAATCTCCCCCGAAGGGGGAGACTTCGCACATTCATTATAAAAGCGGCATCAAATATATCGAACAACATGTCCGACATACCTGGACACTTTTTATTATCAGACTGTTCTAAATCTCCCCCTTCAGGGGAGACTTCGCACAGTCATTATAAAAGCGGCATCAAATATATCGAACAACATATCCGACATACCTGGACACTTTTTATTATCAGACTGTTCTAAATCTCCCCCTTCAGGGGAGACTTCGCACATTCATTGTTAAAGCAGCATCAAATATATCGAACAACATGTCCGACATATTTGGACACTTTTAATTATCAGACTGTTCCAGGTCTCCCCCTTCGGGGGAGATTTAGAGGGGGCCCTACGCCTGTCAATCAAAGAAAAGACCAGGTGTTGAAACATCCGGTCTGACTAACTGCTATATAGAAACTCTCATTAGATCATCACTGTTTGTCCCACCAGATCCTTGTGCTCAATTTATCAGCACCCTGGCGGTCGGTTGCCTCATTCAGGTTGGCTGTATTAACAGCTAATTCTGATGTGGGATAGGTCAGTCTGCGGATGAACGTTCCATTCGGCACATCAGGGTTATTCGGTTGTCCGTAAGGATTGGGTGTTAATGCCGGGAAACCCGTTCTCCGGAAGTTCGCAAATGCCTCGGGGCCATTCAGGAAGGAAGAGATCCAGTACTGTGTATTGATCTGATCGAGTTCCGTTCCTGTATTCAGTGGTGTATTGGCAATGTAGGTGTCTCTTGCAGATGCTGATACGGCACTTCCTGTATGATAGGAACCCATTTGATCCATATGTGCTTTGATGCCATCCGAAAAATATTGCGCGGAAGTACTGGTGGTGATCCAGTTCCTGAATCTTGCTTCCGCCATCAGTAACAGGGTCTGCGAAGCGGTTACAATAAATGCCGGTGAAGAAATGTTCAGTATTCTTCTTCTGTCGGCCTGGCTGTAATCATAAAAACTTGCCAGTCCATCTGCAGTTGCCTGGGCCACGATCGTTCCATTGTCTTTTCCGATCGGCATCCCGATCTGAACGGCAGCCGTCGTATTACCTGCAGCAGCAGTCTGCCCGTTGCCAGAGGTTGCACCTACATAGCGAACCGCAATAGCCGCTAAACGTGGATCATTGGTATTCTTCAACCGGTCGACGAATGGTTTGGTGAGGTAAAAATTCGCAGCCTCACTTCCGTTCAATCCGCCACCGAGCGGATGCGTGTAGTTCGCATCATGCCTGATCACGGCATTATCCGCATTATCGGTGATCACGCCCGCCGTGATCGCAGCAGCGACAACAGCTTGTCCGCGTGTTGGATCAACTTTTACCAACCGCATGCCGGCACGAAGCAGCAGAGAGTTCGCAAATTTCTTCCATTTGCTGACATTACCGGCATAAAGCACGTCTGCTGTTTCAATTGGTGAAGAAGCATTCAGTGCAGCAGAGGCTTCGGTCAATTCCCTGATCAATCCTGCATAGATATCCTGTTGCCTGTCATATTTAGGTAAGAGAATGTTATCGGTCAGCCCGGCACCACCTTGTGAATAAGGAATATCGCCGTACTCGTCTGTCAATATCATGTATGCATAACTCTGAAAGATCCTTACCATCTGGTACAGGTTTGCACGGCCCGGTGCGTCTTTTGATTTCGCCATGGCATCATGCGTCATCTTGATCACACTCTGGTAATACACGGCCCATAATTGCGGCGTCGTGATATCACGGTTATCCTGGTTGAAGTTTGCGCCTGCCACAACACCGCCATTGGGTGTAACGATCTGCTGCACCACGCCGATATCAAATACCAACGATTTGAAGGGAAATGAAGAGTTGATGACTGCCTGGTTCAGCAGGATAGCAGGATCCAGTGTGGATGGGTTGACCTTGTTCTGATTAAGCTCTTCCAGGTTTCTGTCACAGGAAGAGAAAAACAACGTGATCAGTATAATTGAGGTGAGATTGAATATTCGTTTCATAACTGCCTGATTAGAATTTAATGTTTACGTTTACGCCTATGCCTCTTGTGGTAGGAAGACCGGGAGATTCCAGGCCAACCTGATTGTCGGATCCAAAACCGAAGCTTTCCGGATCGATATTGTCGATCCATTTTTTGATCATCAAAACATTATTGGCAACGAGATCTATCTTCAGTCCTTTCACCGGCCATTTAGCAGGAATGAATTTGGTGAGATCGTATCCCAGTGTCAGTTGACGAAGCTTCCAGTATCCTGCGTTATAAATAACAGATTCGATGATCTGCTGGCTACGGAGATGTTCCCAGTATGTTTGAACAGGTACTGATACGGCGTTTGGTGCGCCAGCCTGGTTAACACCCTGCCCGATCACGCCACCTTCTCTCCCTTCGAGTGTACGTTCGTGCAGGCCATGACGTACAGCGTTGAAGTTTGTTCCGCTTAACACGTTTCCACCTAACTTATAATCGATGAATACAGACAGTGAAAGACCTTTGTAATTGAAAGTGTTGAGAAAGCCGCCTGTCCATTTCGGAAGAGCGCTGCCAAATAATACGAATTCAGAAGTGCGCAATGGAAGACCGTTTGACTGAAAGATCATCTGGTTACCGTTCTTTGGATCACGCTGATATCCAAATCCAGCGATCTGCCCCATTTCTTCACCAACTACCAATCTTGTTTCACCGTTGAATACGTGCGTACCTACTGTGATACGTTCACCGGGTTTATCGGTGATAATGCTCAGCACCTTTGTTTTGTTATACCCTGTATTAGCGGTGAACTCCCAGTTGAATTGGTTAGTCTTGATGATGCCGATGTTCAGCAAAGCTTCGATACCGCGGTTGCGGCTCTCTCCGCTGTTGATACGGGTATTCACAAATCCGGAGGCATCGGAGATCTGTACGGGAACGATCTGATCCCTGGTGGTTTTGCTGTACACGGCAAGATCCAGTCCTACCCTGTTCCTGAACATCCGGAGATCAAGACCTATTTCTATTTCTGAAACCCTGCTCGGCTTCAGATCGCCATTCGGTAATGTTGTAGCCGTACCGGTGGTAACCACAGGGCCACCGACAGATACCTGCTGACCATTAGGATTTGTGATCGTGTTGGCATTAACACTATAGAAAAGCAAATTTGAATAAGGTGCTACATCTCCATCACTTCCCACTTCCGCATAACCTACCCGCAGTTTGCCGAAGGATAACCAGGAGAGCTGTTTGAGTGACTCAGAGAATACGTACGCAGCGGAAACAGACGGATAGAGAATACTGCGGTTGGCAGGTGACAAGGTCGAGAACCAATCATTACGTGCTGTTCCGGTGAGGTAGAACAGGTTCTTCCAGGACAGATCAACTGAACCATATAACGAATTCACGCCCTGCTGTATCAACGTGTAGGTAGGATCTTTTGCACGTCCGTTCTGTACAGTGTAAAGATCTCTGATCACAAAGTCAGTCACCTGGACATTGTTGATGTTCCTGGATTTGCGCAGTTGGTTTCCGCCCGCTGTAACCGTCAGACCAAGATCATTGAAGGTTTTATTGGCCGTCAACAGGAAATCCAGGTTGCTCTCCCTGAAACGATACGACTCCTGCGTGTAAATACCGTTATAGAAGCCGGAAGGGGCTGCTGCACGCGATGCCTGGCCTGTGGGGAAGTTATTCACGTCCTCATCCCTGCTCCAGTAATCCTGTCCAAAGCGACCCATCGCAGATAACCATGGAAGCAGTTTGTAAGTAACAGATACATTACCGAAGATCCTGTCACGTTTTATGTTGTGAAATTGTTCGGCAAGGATCCAGTAAGGATTTGTTCTGTTGGTGAACCGGGAATACAGGTACTCATTGCCGGTGGTTGGATCATACTTGTTCGCATCCAGCACACTTAGCGGCATTGTAGTGGCCATCGACATGAGTGTGGTTGGAATGGAGTTGTCCTGGTTAGCGATATTGGGAGGGTTACTGTTTACTTCCCTTGTGTAATTCACATTTCCTGCCAGCGTCAGTTTATCTGACAGGTTTTGTGTGAACCCGAGGTTCATGCCTTTTCGCTTGAAGGAATTGTTCGAGATAATTCCTTTATTGTCGGCACTTGTCAAAGACAGATATATGCCGCCCTTATCTGTTGTATTGGAAAGCGTTACTGTGTGTGTAAGGTTCTGCGCATGACGATAGAATTCTTTGATGCGGCTGCCCTGGGCTGCATATGGCACCGTCAGGTTATTGAACAGGATCTGATTCATCCCGGGCTGTATCTTTTCACCGAAAGACCATTGACCGGAGGTAGGGTTTGGAGCAATGGGTCTTACTCCGTTCTCGCCCTGGCCATACTGATCCTGGTATTTCGTAAAATCAAGCGGCGTTTCATTCATGTAGTTCACGTTGTAACTGACACCAATTCCTTTTGCTTTGCCTTTGGTTTTGGTGGTGATCATGATCACGCCATCTTTCGCCCTTGAGCCATACAAGGCCGCGGCAGGTCCGCCTTTAAGCACCGTCATGCTTTCAATATCATCGGGATTGATGCTTGACAGACCGTCACCACCATCTGCCGTGACGCCACCACCTTTCACTCCATTGGTATTCTCGTTGAAATTGGTGTTGTCAACCGGTACACCATTTATGACGATAAGCGGACCATTCTGTCCATTGATCGATGATTGACCGCGTATCCTGATCTTGGATGTACTACCCGGTCCGGTCCCAAGGCTTGAGATGTTTAATCCGGCCACCTTTCCCTGTAGTGCATTGATCGGATTGGCGGTACGATTCACGGTTAGCTGATCTGGACTGACGGTGGTGGCGGAATAGCCCAGCTTTCGTGATTCCTTTTTAATGCCGAGTGCGGTGACGACCACTTCGCTCAGTCCGAAATTTTCCCCGGATACCTGCATCACAAGATCCAGCGGCTGATAATTGGTTACGGTCACTTCCAATGGCTTGAACCCTACATAGCTGAATTGCAATGTAGAGCCAATAGCAGCGGCAACAGAAAATTTACCCTCGTCATTCGAAACCGTGCCAGCCGATGTTCCTTTGACGGTGACGGAAACATTGTACAGTTTTACGCCGTACTCATCTTTGATCGTCCCGGTAACTGTTTGTGCTAAAATGGAAGTAGTGAAGAAAGTAAGAAAGAGAATAGAAAGAAGTTTTAAGCCTACCTCATAAACGAGGCAATGCATCTTTTTCATAAGCAAGTCTTTTGTTGTGGTCGTTAAATTTGGTTGCAATCTGACGTAATATACAGATCAGCCGGAGGGTGAACTACCAAAAAATATCGCTGAAGAATTTTGTACAAATTTTTTTGGGGGATTTCCCTGCTTTGAAAGAAGGATCGATGGTTCAGGCAGATGCGTCCTTTCAAGTAGTAACGGCATCGTTTAGCGGTGAGTTATCATGGATCTTCCTGATGGAGCTGACCGGGGGAGCGCTGGATAGCAGGATGAACTGGCGAATCGGTGCAGTAGTGGGCGTTTGTAAGTACAACGGATTAAGAACGGAATTATCAATGATCGTATCGATGGGCAAATCCGCTATTTGAAGAAGCTACTGGCAAGCAGATTGATTATTCACTACAACAGGCGCCTTCAGCACCTGACAGTGCTAACGAATTCGAGGATTGGATCCGCAAGCGGCTCACAGGCAGATTTTGACCATGTCGGAGTATGCATACCTTTCGATCAGGAAGGCAAGGCGAATCGGTCAAGCGCTGCTCCT
>JBEVKW010000370.1:0-3605 GCA_040509495.1 Chitinophagaceae bacterium
CAATCACCGCAATAATTCAAAAATCGAACAGTTTCGAAGAGACGCTCTCCAGATTTTGGAAGGCGTGGGAACACGCGGCAGGCCAGAGGGGACAAAAAAACATAACAGCCGGGACGAATTCATTCGCGAATATAAAGCGGCATATTCAAAAGCTGCTCAAGAGGGGGAAGACGAGCCGAGTCAATACTCGGTCGCTTCGATAATGGAAATATCTGTAAGTACCCTTCGGAGACGTTTAAGTGAATTTAGTATTACCTGGCCGCGAAGCTATACCCGAACTGAGATGTAAAAAAACATTGACGCTTTCTTACCTCATTTTTTGATTTATTGAATAAGGCCACTTGTGCCACGTGAGGTATAACAGGGACATGAAGGACACGGAGGAAACCAAGGAGTTTTACACGGTTCACGAGGCTGCACATAGAAGCGGTTTGGCACCCAAAACTTGGTACGAGGGCGGGGCCGGCACATCTGACGTGCCACGAATCCGATTCGGGCGCTCGATTCGATTACTACGAAAAGACGTTGAGAGATTTATCAGTGAGCGTATTGCCGAGGCTGAATGCGCTGCGAGAGGCAATAATCGGCAAGTGTTGCCAACTCAGAAGTCATAGGCACACCACCTTTCTGAAGAGTCGTTTCAGGAGGCAGGAGCCTTACTTGAATGGATTATCCGGGTCGGGGAGAGCATGCGCATTAAAAGAATAGCCAAATGCTTCTCCGTCTCGTGTGAATTCGCTGAAGAAAGGCTGATAGCGCTCGAATACGTGCTATAGAGCGACCCTGCGATGGGACACTTACAAAGGAAGCTATTTAATCTTTAACGCACTTTTATAAGGCAAGTCTAGCGTCATCGCACCGGCAGGGGCTAAAACTTTACGCCTGGACTTAACGTCCCTGCTTATTTCATTGAAGTTCTTGGCGCTTCTTGACTGGAGAGGAGAGTAACGAGCGGGTTAGTCAAAAGCCACGCTAGAAGTGGCTAACTTTGTCCGCATAGAGAAAGACCTGAAGCGTTGAAGGTTGGCGCCGTTCCGCTTCAGGTCGAACTAACAACTCGCTGACATGGCGAGAGGGTCTTCGTGTATCTCAACCCTTGTTGCATTGTACACACCTTTCTCGCCTCTTTCAAGAGAGAAGTTAGAAATGTCTGCACATCCGAAGTTAAATGGCCGGGCGGCCAGGTCTGCCCTGAATCTTCTTCCGTGCGACAGGGTGACCAGCCGTCACGCTCTGTTTGCCCCACACTTACCTCACCGCCGAATTCTCAGATGGAGAGGAGAGAAATTCATGGAGAACATACAGAACATCGACGAATTTCTGCGTTGGGAGAAAGTCGCCGCCGAGGCCGGAGCAGACGAAGCGCTCGTACTGCCCCGGGTTGATGGAATGAGTGACGAACAACATGAAGAACTTGGCAATAAGTTCATGTTGATCTGTCTCATGAAGGGCGGGACCCCCACACGAGAAGCCATCAAGCGTGCAGGCCTCAATAAAACGGTGAGCGCGGCGCACAAAATTCTAAAACGCTACGAGCAGCACGGAGTACGGGGCCTCGTAGATCAACGCTTTGGGAATAAGAAAAAGCGGAGGCTTCTCACTGACGAATTGAAAAAGCGTGTCCTCGCGTGGTGGTTCTCGCGGCCTGCCGCAGGGCCTCGTGCTATCTGGAAGGAGATAGCGAAGGAATGCAAAGAACGTGGGATAGTAGCGCCCGGCTACGACACCGTAAAAAAATACATCAACTCACTACCAGAGGCTTACAAGCTCTTCCGCCAAGGCAAATTCGGCGTCCATGAGTGGGAACGAAGTCTTTGTCCTGTCGTTCGATTCAATCTCACCACGTATTCAAATCAGCGGTGGCAAATCGACAACTCGCGTCTGGACATTTGGGTGCGAGTCAGGGCCGGCAACCGTTGGATTCCTGCGCAGGCTCACTTATGTGCCTGTATGTGTGCTCACTCCCGATCTATACCAGGCTTTATCCTGTCGGCCAGAGATCCAGATGCGTGGACTACAGCGCTTTTGATAATGAAGGCAGTAGCACCTAAAGAGAATCCGGAATGGCGCAATAAAGGACTTCCTTCTATTTTGCAGCCTGACCGTGGGGCTACGTTTCTAGCCCATGCAGTTGCTTCATCTTTAGCCTATCTGGGAGTCGCACTTGACCCTGATCCCCCTTACTACCCTAATCGAAAGGGTAAGATAGAGCGGTGGTTTTTAACGCTCGACCGTGGCTGCCTGCGGATACTGCCCGGCCACATGGACGCGATCGGAAGGACACGGGAGGCCGCAGAAAATCATGTTCATCTGCTCCTCACTATCCCACAACTGCGTAAAGAGATCGAGCGCTGGATCGTCGCCGATTATCACCAGCAGACGCATTCGGAGACAGAGCGAAAGCCATCGGAGTTGTGGGAAGAGACAGTTCGTCTACGTCTGCCTGAAAGTGAGGACGCCCTGCACCTTCTGCTTCTCAAAAGCGACAAGGAGCGCACCGTTAAGAACACCGGCATCGAATTCAAATTTCACGACGCAGAAAAAGAAAGGGGGCATGTCTACTGGGCTCCAGAACTTACCTTCCACATCGGGGAAAGGGTCAACCTCAGATATAACCCTGAAGACCACGAGAGCATTCTCGTATACAGCGTCGCCACGAATGAGTACGTCTGCGAGGCTTGGCTAATGGGCCAGGAGGATTCACGCTATACCATTGAGGATGTCAAACGGGCAAGGAGTGAATTCAGGCGTGGATTAAAAGAGCGCCTTAAAGAATACATTAGCGAGATCGAGCGCGAAGATCGAAAGCGCGCGCTGGGAGCTGAATGGGGAGAATCACGCCGCATCACTGATGAACTGGAAGAGACCATTTCTCACGACGGGGATGTTACTGACGGCCCCGACCTTCGACTCGACAATCTGCTCGATCAGTTCCACCGCCAGGACGATGGTGGTTGTAGCCCGGATGAAGATGGCGAGGAGGTGTAATGGACAATGTCACTCATCAAATTCCCGTCCCCCTTACGAGAGGTGATCGTCGAGACTCGGCTTATGCGACAGATCATTAGGCGGACACTGGCTGTCCACACGCTGGGCGCACTAATCGTGTGGTATGGCGAGTCGAGGATGGGCAAGACAACTACCGCCCAGTATATGGTCCGAGAGATCCTTGCCGCCTACGAAGGGAGTCACCCGCACGCCTTTAGAGCCAAGTACTATGAGGCTGGCGAGATAACGTCCCACTACGGCAATGAGATGAAAAGGGGCATCAAAAGCCTCTATTTCGCAGCATTAGGTACCCCCTTGGACGAAGGCATTTACCAGAGGGATCCACCTGAAGCTATCGCCAGCCGCCTCGTACATGAGCTTCGCAGGAGGAACCTACAGATAATCTTCGTGGATGAAGCCGGATGCCTGTCACTAGGAGCCATATGGGGCATGGTGCTCGTGCGCGATATTGCCAAGTCTATGGAGTGAGGTAGGTCGTCAAAAGTGGACGCCATGTGTGACGTTCACGCCGCCCGTTGCTGCCGCGTGAACAGGTGCGTGTAAGCCACTGGCGACAAGTAACCGAGCCGCGCCTGCCGCCGCTGCCGGTTGTAGAA
>JBEVKW010000371.1:0-10786 GCA_040509495.1 Chitinophagaceae bacterium
GGTCAACGGTCAACGGTCAACGGTCAACGGTCAACGGTCAACGGTCAACGGTCAACGGTCAACGGTCAACGGTCAACGGTCAACGGTCAACGGTCAACGGTCAACACAAAAAAATAAGCCCCCCTGTAGAAACAGCGGGACTTACAATTAATGGTTATGATTAAGTTCTTAAATATCGTTGTGTTGGAGTTGGGCGAAATTCAGGATTAAATTTCATTAAACCAAGAGCAACACCTCATTATTAATGATTAAAGTGAGCAGTTACTGAACTGTTTGCTTTTTGAGCCGCATTTTCAGAAACTGGTTGAGTTACAGCCGGTTTGGTAAGTTTTGCCTCGTCAGCTTTTTTAGCAGAGATCTGAGCAAGGGTGGGAGCGATCACCAGCGAAACAATTGACATCAGTTTGATCAGGATGTTCATTGATGGACCGGATGTGTCTTTGAACGGGTCGCCCACCGTATCACCGGTAACAGAAGCCTTGTGTGGTTCTGATTTCTTATAGAACGTTTCGCCATTGATCACCACGCCCTTTTCAAAAGATTTTTTTGCATTGTCCCATGCACCGCCTGCGTTGTTCTGGAACATTCCCATCAGCACTCCACTAACAGTTGCTCCTGCAAGAAAACCACCGAGTGCTTCTGCTCCCAGACCTGGCATAAAACCAACGATCAGCGGAGAAACGATCGCGATAGCACCTGGTAACATCATTTTCTTGAGCGAGGCCTGCGTAGAGATGGCCACGCATTTATCATATTCGGGTTTACCTGTTCCTTCCATAATGCCTGGTATGGTCTTGAACTGGCGGCGAACCTCTTCTACCATTGCCATTGCAGCTTCACCCACTGCACGGATCGCAAGCGAAGAGAAGATGAACGGAATCATCGCCCCTACAAAAAGAGACGCAAGTACATTCGCTTTATAAATATCAATACCACTGATATTGGCAACACCAACGAAAGCGGCAAACAATGCAAGCGCAGTTAATGCTGCAGAAGCGATAGCAAACCCCTTTCCTGATGCAGCCGTTGTATTACCAACGGCATCGAGTATGTCAGTTCTTTCACGCACCTCTTTTGGTAGTTCGCTCATTTCAGCGATACCGCCGGCGTTATCAGCAATAGGGCCGAATGCATCGATCGCCAACTGCATCGCAGTCGTCGCCATCATACCGGCAGCAGCAATTGCCACACCATACAGACCGGCGCATTCATAAGAACCCCAGATACCTCCCGCCAGTACAAGAATGGGAAGGAACGTTGATTCCATCCCCACTGCTAAACCGCCGATCACGTTTGTGGCGTGGCCGGTTGAAGACTGGCGGATAATGCTCATCACCGGGCGTTTTCCCATGGCAGTGTAATATTCTGTGATGATGCTCATCAACGCACCTACAAGAAGACCAACACCGATCGCACCGGCGACCCCCCACTTCGTAAATAAAACGCCGCGAAGCTCCATATTATATGGAAGCAGCCAGTTGACCAGGAAGAACGAAACGATCGCCGTCAGTATCATCGACCCCCAGTTGCCCATGTTCAATGCTTTCTGAACAGTAGAGGTATTAATACCAGCGTTTTCGCCGATACGAACAAATAATGTGGCAACGATCGAAAAGATAATACCCACTCCAGCGATCAGCATCGGCAATACAACCGGAGAGAAACCATCCAGGAGATCGGTGTCATGAACGATAGTCTGCTGACCGAGTACGATCGTCGCAAGTACCGTTGCTACGTATGAACCGAAAAGGTCTGCACCCATACCGGCTACGTCACCTACGTTGTCTCCAACGTTATCGGCGATCGTTGCAGGATTACGGGGATCATCTTCCGGAATTCCCGCTTCCACTTTACCCACAAGGTCAGCACCCACATCAGCAGCCTTTGTATAAATACCACCACCAACGCGGGCAAACAATGCGATAGATTCCGCACCGAGAGAAAACCCTGTAAGGACCTCGATGGTTTGCAGCATTTCTTCAGAATTAACCGCAGCATCCGGCGCGAAATATTGTTTCAGTATGATGTATAATCCGCCCAGCCCGAGTACAGCCAGGCCAGCTACGCCGACGCCCATTACTGCACCGCCAGTGAACGATACGTTCAATGCCTTACTCAGGCTTGTACGGGCAGCCTGCGCTGTGCGAACGTTGGCCTTTGTTGCAGCTTTCATTCCGATAAATCCTGCGAATGCACTCAATACCGCACCGATCACAAATGCTATCGCGATCGACCAGTGTGAATGTGGATTGGCACCGGCCATCACCGCCAGTAAAATACCAACGATCACAACGAAATAGCCAAGTACTTTCCATTCGGCTTTCAGAAAAGCCATAGCACCTTCGGCAATGTAATTACTGATTTCTTTCATCCGGTCATTACCGGCATCCTGTTTGGAGACCCAGTTGAATTTTACGACTGTGTAAAGCAATCCAATGATGCCCATCACTGGCACGAGATAGATCAATTTGTCCATAAGCAAAGCGTGTTAGTTACTTTAAAGTATTCCGAAAATAGGTTAAAAATCTTCGGGGGAGGGCAAAGATAGGGTTTGAAGTGGAGATTTTACTGAGAGTGACGGAGATTACACAATAACAGATTTTAATGTTTTAAGTGCGTGTTTTACAGTCATTTAGGTTGTTTTTAGCCGGAAGATCGGACAGCAGGGGAGATTTCGTACGCTACCGATCGGGCAAGATTTCGTTCCCCGCAAGTCGGGCTCGCACAGGAGAACTTTGTATATCCCAACAACGCCATTTTCCAGTTTTATTTATTTCATCCGGCTCGTCGCCCCTTCCGGGTTATGTTGCCGGCCGGAAATATCGCTTAGGTTGATCCCGCCGCAGATGATGCGCAGGCAGTTTGGAAAGAATGTATTACTGCGCATGAAAGGTGTTTTGAGCAGGATGGCAGTCAACTGAGACTGCAAGATGTTATAGCAGTCCACAGACTGCTGATACCCTAACACGCCCTTACTTCTATAAGTGACTCGTCTCTTGTTGCGCTAAAACAAAATGCTCATTTAAGATGGCGGCACTGGCTATAATGGACATGCGACAGTAATCGCATTCCTGTGTTTGACTGTCATTGTCCATTTTTAATAGTATAATTCCACTGATCTATCTCACTTTTCCTTTTTTCTGATTATAGAATGAATAAAAAAATAAAAGCACCGTCCCTTCAGGACTGCCCTCCACCACCAGTCCTGAAGATGACGGTGACTAAAGAAATTTCTCTGCAGTAAAGATCGTTACACCGAAAAGCGAAGCCATGAGAAAATAACAAAATCTCGCGGGAAAATAACGGCAGGATCATGGTGAAGAAAACTGGTTTTCATTATAAAAATGGTAGTTATTCATGAGTCAGGAATGCCTTGCTTTCCCTTGAACCGGTAGACTGACCTGCCCGCAAAATTGGTTGTCATCCGAAGCTTCTCATCTATTCAACGCAGCCTTCCGCTTTTTGAGCAACCGTTTCGATCAGTTGAATCAATACTGTATTGATTGGATAAACAGAGCCTCTAACTTCAGGGAACACATTTAGCCATCAATAATACTTATACCATGCAAAGTGTTCTAACTGCCGCGGCAGTCCTGTTATCCTTTTATTCATTTGCTCAACATCCAATCAATAGTCTCTCTGACGAATTCAATGATACATCATCTGTTAGCAAATGGACTTTCTTTCACCGGGTAGAAAACTATCCTGACAAGATTGAAAAGATCTCCGTTAGCAATGGGATGTTAAATCTTCAGCCCAAAGCCTCCGGATGGTATGCAGATAATCAGGCCCCGTTTCTTTTTAAAATGGTCACTGGCAATTTTGATGTGAGGGCGAGGATAAAAGTAACGGGCGGATCAACAGAGTTGCCATCTGTTGATTGGTCGCTGGCCGGTCTGATGATCCGTCAGCCAAAGCGAACAACAAGCGCCAATTGGGTACCACGTCAGGAAAACTGGTTATTCATCACAACGGGCGTGGCCGATGATACCAGGATCCCTGTCATTGAAATGAAGACAACGAACAACAGTATCTCTAACTTAAAACTTCGTCCCGCAAAAACAGGCTGGATGGAATTGCGGATCGTAAGGATAGACGCTGCGTTTATTTTAATGTCACGAACGGACGGGGAGAAATGGCAGATCCAGGAAAGGTTCTACCGACCGGTGATGATGGGACCTTTGCAGGTCGGACTAAATGCATACAGTTGCTGGAACGCTATTCCGCCAGCGCTGAAAGCTGACCCGAAAATATTTAATGCGACGATTACGGATGCAAAAGCAGACTTATTACTGCAGGTGGATTATATCCGGTTCAGCCTGCCCGAAATCGATCTGAAAAATAGTCTTGGGAATAAATACGATGTGCGTTATGAAAGATCATTGTTTTACACACCGGCAAACCTGCTTACCGATTACAACATCTCCAATGAACAGTTACTTGCTTTGCTGGGTGACTAATATAAAATGAACAATTCTTCCAACAGGAAGTACAAGGAATACCTCATTGAAAAGAATTACATTTGGTAACTCAACAAATGTAAGACCCGCGTATGCAAATAGCTCCTGTTACCACGTTGTTTTTAGATATCGGCGGTGTATTGCTGACCAATGGATGGGGAAGAAGTTCAAGAAAACTCGCCGCAGAACATTTCAAACTCGATCTCGTTGAATTAAATGAACGGCATCACCTCACTTTTGATACGTACGAAATAGGGAAGATCAGCCTGGATGATTACCTGGAACGGATCGTATTTTATGAAGAGCGAAACTTTTCTTTGGAAGATTTCAAATCGTTTATGTATAAGCAAACGCAGGCATTCGATGACTCCATTCAGTTTTTCAAAGAGTTGAAAAAGCAGCATGGACTAAAAGTGATAGCGGTGAACAACGAAGGCCGGGAATTGAATGATTACAGGATACGGCAATTTGGATTAGATGAATTATTTGATGCGTATGCATCTTCATGTTACGTAAAGTTCAGAAAGCCTGACCTTGATATATATCGTGTGGCCTGCGATATCGCGAGGGTATTACCACACCAGGCTGCCATGGTAGACGACCGGCCAATGTTCACGCAAGTAGCATCAGCACTCGGGATCCACTGTTTGCATTTCGACAGCCTGGAGGGTATTAAGGAAAAACTGAAAAAGATCGATTTACACCACCGCTAGTCGGGGATTACTCTTACCCGGATATTCCGGTAATAGATCACACTGTTCGGGTCATGGGCCTGCAGCGCAAATGTTCCATCGGAGATCAGGCGTTTCTCCTGTCCTTTGGATCGTTCCGCGTTCGCAGGTTCAGTATATTCCACAACCGTCTTACCATTTATCTTGATGGTCACCTTTTTGCCTTCTACCTTGATATATTCGGTGAACCATTCATTATCTTTTACATACACTTCTTTTACATCCTGGATATTGTAAAGGCTGCCTGTACGACGCCAGTCACTTTGTGAATTGTTGACCTGCACTTCATAGCCTTTTTCCGGCCATCCGCTTTCCTGGTAAGCGGTATGAAAATAGATACCGGAATTTGCACCGGGCTTTGTCATTACTTCTGCTTCGAACTCAAAATTTTTGAAATCATGGTTGTGCGCACCACCATCATAGAATAGGTGAGCTACCGGTCCTTTTACAACGATATGCCCGCTGTCAACAGAAAAAGAGCTTGCATTCGTTCCCACTTTCCAGCCATCGAGGTTTTTTCCATTGAACAGGTAAACCCATTTTGTTTTGGGTGCACAGGAGAATGCGAACAAACCCACTGAAGCACCGATACATAAAAAAGCGATGATTGTTTTTTTCATAAAACTGATTGATATCCGTAAAGCTAAGGATTTCCGGGCATACCGGTCTGTCCGGAATGCGACGCAACCAATCGTCCACAAAAAATTAAGCGTCATCTATAGGGGTAATCATCCTGCATCTTGTCATATCGGAAATGAACAATAATATAATCATGAAAAGAACATTACAAGTATTGCTGTTTTGCATTGTGACTACGAATGCCGTGACGGCGCAGGATAATATCAGGACGGTATTTAAAAAAGGCGTCACTTCATCAGGCGGGTATGGAGCTATTACCAACTCATTTACAAAATTGCGAGGTGAGTTTGCCAATCTTTCAGGTATATATGGAGGATGGTATATTAATCATCGGTTGATGATCGGGTTAGCCGGCGCCGCAAGTACAAACAATATCCCCGTGCCCATACAATATAGCACGGACCCGACCCGTAACAGGAGTTATGAATACGGGCAATTCGGATTGATGACCGAATATGTTCTTGGATCTCATAAGCCCGTACATTTCGTTTTTCAGATGTTCGGCGGCGCTGGTTTTACATTGCAGTATGACAGGAATAACTGGAACGGGAATCATATGAATTCAATCAATGACGAGAACTGGTTTGTAGTAGCTGAACCAGGGGTGCAGGTTGAGGTCAACCTGTTCAAATGGATGCGTATCAGCCCGGGCATTTCTTACCGTGCAAGTTTTGGGAGCGATGCCGCAGGAATGAAGGATAAAGATATCAGTGGTATAAACTATAATGCTACGCTGAAGTTTGGTAAATTTTGATCACGGATTTTTCCTTTACTGATCTGAAGGCACCGGGATCCTGCGAAAGCAGTTGGCGGGCACACAATGAACGATAATTCCGGTTGGCGCTAAAATGAAAAGCATGACCATATGCCAACCGGGATCTATTTTCTGCGAAAACGCAGCGCCTGTAGCACACACAATCAGGGTGTTTGGAATTGATGATCAGCTCCTGCCGCAGCGGATGGATCAATACATCCATTTCTTCCATGGCAAGAGCACCCAATAAAGGCGCTGTATCTCCGGGAAAAACAGTCGCGCTGCATAGCGCAGTACGGTTGTCAAATTGACCATAACAGGACCTACTATATCATGGTCAACGCAGGTATCATTTGCAGGGAAACGTCTTCGTCTCTCAATAAAGGCAGTTGAAAGACTGACTGCATCCTCTCGTTAATGCACATCAAATAAGCCCGCTGTTTTTTTCCTGATTTAGGATTAGGTTGAAGGGATTTTCAAAAGGTATAGATAACGGTACATCAGTATCCTCGCTTTTTACCCTGGATATTTACAATAGCGTAATGCATCCCGCCATGGTACAACAGTAAGATAGATTTGAAATTCTCCCGACCTTTCCTAATTTTACTCCTGACTAATCGATCCTTATGCAAAAGCCAACTCTGCCCTTTCTGCTCATCAGCATTTTATTGCTTGTCAGTGTTCTGTCAACAGCCCAGGATAGCCTTCGCTTCAAACCTGACAGCACCCTTCGTAGTGATACTTCGCGGCGCGATACAACGCGTTTCCGAAGAGGGGCGAACTCTTTATTTGCCGACTCCTCAAAGCTCACTTCCAGCGACTACCAGCTTCGTATTGAAAAAACGTACGACGTTCTGTCGATGATCCGCAATCAAAGTGATCTTGGGCCGGGAATTACGGCCATCAAAGAAAAGCTGGCCGACAGTGACTCCTCGCTCTTTGTATTAAAAGATAATATTGTCAACAATAGTAACGCACTTAGTTTGCGCAACCTTCAAATGTTCCGCACACTTCTTTCCAATATTCATGATGACATAGAGCATCAGCGATCTGTGCTCGATAGTGCCGAAGCAGGACTGCAGGGATTGCGCACCGCCATGAAAGACCTGATGGCAGATACTGTTCTACGTGAACTCTGGCGCGATTCAGCCAACCGGCAACTATTTGCTTCGCAACTAAAAGACATGCGTGAAGCATGGCGCACAAGCACCACAAAACTTAAAGAAAGTCTCGCGCTGATCAATCAGCTTCAAACACACAATTCAGGTAACGCGATCACCACCTCTGCGCTTACTGAAAAAGTAAACAACCTGCTCCTGAATTCATTTACGCGTGTATTCGGAAAAGAATTCAATTATCTCTGGGAACCGGCTCCGGATAGTTCGTTGTCCAAGCTGCGATCTGCTTATGAGCGCGCATACACCGGAGAACGGAAAGCTTTGCGGTACTATTTTAAAGACAGTGTCAACACCCGTCTCTTTCTGCTGTTGATCGGTTTGCTTTTCGGTATCTGGGCTTACCGGAACATATCGCGCCTGAAGAAGGCAAATGCGATCGATATACTGAAAGGCCCCCAGGTTGATTACCTGTATCCCCACTATATCGCATCTGTATTCCTTGCCATGTTCGCACTGGCACCGCTCTTCGATCTCGATGCCCCGTCTGTTTACATCGAATCAATGCAGTTCCTCCAGATCCTGACGCTGACATTCATTTGCTGGAAGAAGTGGCCCCGTAAGTTGTTTGTATACTGGATCGTGATGGTCTTTCTCTATCTCTGTTTTTCGTTCACACATCATCTCCTTGTTCCGGGTGTGTTGCAAAGAAGCTGGTTGATCATGCTGAACGTATTGTCAGTTATTTTCGGTTCCCTGTTCCTGAGGGGAATGAAAGATCATCTTCACTTTCGTGGTTTTCTCCGCTTCGTGATCATTCTCCATAATGTAATGAATGTACTGGCGGTGATCTGCAACCTGTTTGGCCGGTTTTCTCTCGCCCAAATACTGGGAAGCGCAGCGATATTCTCGTTCACACAGGCGATCGGCCTCGCTGTTTTCAGCCGCGTTGTCATCGAGGCAATACTGTTGCAGATTGAAGCCAGTCGTATACGGCAAGGCGTCAGAAACACCTTCGATTACCAGGCTGTTTTAAAGGCTTTCAAAGGTCCGATCGCATTTCTTGTATTTGTATTATGGCTGATCGTTTTTACAACCAATCTGAATATTTACGATACTTCGAAAGAAGTTTTTGCAGCCATCATGCAGAAGCAGCGAAGTATCGGCAGCGCAACCTTCACTATCGGTGGTGTGTTGCTCTTCTTCCTGATCATCTGGGTCGCACATCTCCTGCAAAAGTATGTTGGTTATTTCTTTGGGGATACAGGTGACGAAGAAGTAGAGAACAAGCGTCAGCGTTCACGGATGCTGATCGCGCGCCTTATCGTTCTTTGCCTTGGTTACCTGCTTGCGGTAGCTGCATCCGGCTTGCCTGTGGATAAGATCACCATCGTTCTCGGTGCTCTAGGTGTAGGTATCGGGTTGGGCTTGCAGAATATCGTCAGCAATTTTGTGTCTGGTATCATACTGATATTCGATCGGCCCTTACAGGTCGGCGACGCCATCGAAATAGGGGATAAAGCCGGTAAAGTGAGGGAGATCGGGCTTCGCTCAAGTACCTTGCTCACAACTGATGGAGCAGAAGTGATCATCCCCAATGGTGATATTCTTTCTACACCCATCACCAACTGGACGCTTACCAATAACCAGCAACGACTCGCGCTGTCATTATCCGTCAGTGGCAGCAACGATATAGAAAAAGTAAACAAGCTGGTTACCGAAACGATCACTTCATCCGGATATGTGATGGAAGGCTCTTCCCCACAAATAGAATATATCTCTATTAAAAAGGAGCAATTTGATCTTAAAGTTTATTTCTGGTGTAAAGATGTCTTCAAAGCTGCCCAGGCAAGAAGTGCGATAATTTATCTGCTGCATAAACAGCTTGCGCAGGAAGATATCAGTATTGAAGCGTAGCCATCCAGAACTGCAATATGCTCATACCTGGCGGAGCTTTTCGGCAACAGCGGCCAGAGGATGCTTATTATCTTTTGTGCTGCTTTTGTCCCAGCCAAAGCAATGCCGCTGCGATGAATTGATTCTGGGTTTCATTGGTAAAATGGAACGACAATTCTTTGTTGGTTCCTCCCTCATAGTCAATATCATTGTGACCCATATTCACATAGAGCATCCTGTAGTTTTTGTTGGTCCAGGCTACCGGATAATATCCACTGTGCCAGATCTCATGCTGTTTCGGGCCGGTTCCCAACGGAAAACTCGATGGATCGATAGACAGCAGGATCTGTATTGAATCATTGTTGCGCAGATCTTTTTCCCAGCTATACCACTCATTGGGAGCTGATCTAAAAGTAGCCGGAAGATCTTTAGTTGCCGGATGAGACGCCTGTTCAATCTTTAATGTGGCAGATGTTGGACGCCACGTATTTCCCTTATACTGGCCTGATCCCAGGAAATGATTATGATACCAGTCCCAGTTTTGCGGCACCGCAGACGGCGTAAGTGCAAAAGCGGCAAAATGAAAACCTATCCAGGCTCCACCATTTTCCATGTACCGCTCGAACGCTTCGCGCTGCGCCGGTTTTTCAGGACGGGTATCGAGGAACAGGATCACCTGGTATTTTTTTAGGAAACTATCATTCAGGTTATTCCAGTCAGACGTTGAGTCATACGCAAAGCCATACCTGGCGGATGCTTCGGGAAACCACCGGTTTGCTTCGTGAACAAAACTGATATGCGCCTGGTCTGCCTTTGCTGTAAAAAAGGCAATTACATTGAACGCAGGATTCTTTTGAGCGATAACCGGAGTGCAGGCACATAATGCTGCGATGATGATTGGCAGTAATCGTTTAATGGCATTCATTGCTTGAGCTGATTAATGGTATATGAAAGTAATCTTTTCGGAAATCATCTGCTCTTTCATTCACGAAAACGATTTCCCGCACCGAAGGTCTGTAGCAACATATTTCCTTCAATTCACTAAACGGATTTCACGGCTGATCCTTTCTGGCTGCCGTTTTATGATCGCTTTTATTATTTTGCACAAAAGCAGGGAATATGTCAGAGAATGTCAGGATCATCAAAACAGAAATACTTTCCGATCATTGGTACATGTTGAATAAGTTCACC
>JBEVKW010000372.1:0-21097 GCA_040509495.1 Chitinophagaceae bacterium
CAGTGTAGAACGGAGATCCAAAATATCCCAGGCCAACTACGCCAACCTGGAATTTCAGCGTGATGCCATCTTCGCACCAGGAGAAAGTTCCGGTTGTGCCGGCTGGAATAGGCCTCACGGTTACATCTTCACCTGCATAATCTTCATTGATCGTGCCGGCATCCGCGATGCCAAATTGTTGAACCAGCGTTACTTTACGGTTGTTGATGTCGGTCCAGTCAAGTGTGAACTTAACAGGATTCCATCCTGCGTCATAGATATTTGTGACGGTAATGTCCGCAGTGGTAGGACCGGTAGAAGTAACGGAAGAAACAGTGGTCGTGTATGGCCCATAAGGAGCGCCTGAACCAAAGGTTTCAACTGTATTAGCGTATGAACCCAGGAAATCGTTTGGAACGATATCACCTTCAAAGCATGGACCGGAAACGTTCAAAGTAAACGCACTGTTCAATGACGCAGAAAAGTCTCCTGCATCAGCAAATGTGAAACGTATTACATCTTTACGTCCTGCGAGATACTGTGATTGAATACCTGTAACAATGATAGTATCCGTGATCTTCCCGGGAGCGAAGGTCAACGTTTTAGTGTACGTATAGTGCGTGCCTTCAACTGCGCCGGATGAGGAGGAGGCTGTAACATTCACTGTTTTGGTTTTTCCGTCTGTTACCGGTGCTGTTAAACCTACGGGGATCTTGTAGACCGTTGTAGGTGTTACAATGCTATAACTGGCAGTTGCCGCTGTGGGAAGGAAAAGTGCAACCTGTCCCGGCTCAAGGATTTTATCGTCGTCTTTTGTACAACTAATGATAGTTGAGCTCATCAGCAGGGCGAAGCCGGCGATGGCAGAGAGTTTTTTAATGGAGGTTATCATTTGATCCCTTTTTTAAGTAATAAATTAGTTCGTTACCCAGCCGGGGATTAGTAGCCCGGATTCTGCTGAATGTTCTCATTCACTGATCTTTCATCGAACGGAATTGGCAAAGCCCATTCTCTTGCGCCGGAAGCCAGTGTACATACTGCAGGAGAAATGCTTGGGTTTCCGCAACCGCCTGCGCGGGCAATTGTTCTCGTTGTTCTTTTGAGATCAAAGAAACGGTGTCCTTCTGCGAAAAGTTCTCTCCTTCTTTCGTTGGCGATCGCCGTCAGCAATGCAGCACCTGTCAGGTTTTCATTTACGTAGCCGGTGATCCTTGCAGCACGCAGTGTATTCAGATCGCTCATGGCTGCAGTTTCCTGTGCCGGGCTGATCCTTGCACGCGCTTCCGCACGGATCAGATACATTTCGCCGGTTCTGTAGACGGGGAAATTTGCATTTCCATCGGTCAGTGCAGCTTTACCACGGTATTTTCTTACAACCAGGCGTGGGCCGTTAGGACCGGAAATAGTTGCCAGATATGCAGTATAACGAACATCTCCATTTTGGATCAGGCCGCTGTTGCCGTCCATTGTTGCGATATCAGCAGCCGGTGCATAAGCGCTTCTGTTGTTCTGAGAAAAGAAAACACCGCCACCTGGTCCACCCTGTCCGGCATCAAACTGTACATTCCAGATGATCTCTCCGGCAGTCGTCTCATTATACATACCAGCAAAGCTGGCGGCAGGAACCAATGGACGTGCAGTGATCACGTCAGACGCAGCAGTGATAGCTTCAGCATACATCCCTGCGTACAGGTAAACACGTGCCTGAACGGCTTTTGCACCGGCCAGATCGAAGTTCGGGCGTTTGATCGCTGAAGGATTGATGGTTGCATCAACAGTTCCGAGCAAGCCAACTGCAGCAGTAAGATCTGCAATCACCCTGTCATAGAAGTCTTTATTGTTCAAGCGGGCAGGTCTCACGGTTGGAGACACCTGGAATTCCGTTATGTAAGGAACAGCCAGCACCGTTGTACTATTACGGTCATATGTTGTGGCAAAGAAACGGAACAGGTCAAAATGTGCATGAGCTCTGATCACAAGTGCCTGGCCTTTTATGCGGTTGGCCCTTGTCTTGTTTTCTGCTGTAGTGAACTTGTCGATATCGCGCAATACGATATTGGCATTCGTGATAACGGCATATGGAGCTGCCCAGATGCCTTCGACCAGTGCGTCATCTTCAGCATAGATCCAATCGGTCAGCGATTTGTAGTTGGCCAGTGATTCATTTGTTTCCAGCAGATTGTCACTCATCATGTCTGGCATCAGGGAGAAGCCGGAACCACTTCCGTCGCCGTAGTAACTGCCGCTGCGAAAGCGTGAATATGCTGCAGTCAGTACCTCTTCAACCTGATCAATGCTTGAAGGATTGTCCAGCGCGCCCAATGAGAATTCCGGGTTCAAATCGACCAGATCGCTTTTCGAACAACCTGTAGCAAGTGTTGCAGCCAGTATTGTTGCAGCGAAAATATGTTTGAAAGTTTTTTTCATATACATTCTGTAATAATATTAGTAATTAGAAACCAAGAGACACGCCTACAGTTGTTTGAACAAGTGCAGGATACTGCGCACCAACTAACACAGGTGAGCTGCTTTCAGGATCAAAGCTCTTGAATTTGGTGTGCGTCCACCAGTTCTGTCCCTGCACAAATATTCTTGCAGATCTGATCTTCAGTTTATTCAACACATTTGTTGGAACAGTATAACCCAATGTTACGTTCCGGAGGCGCCAGAAGCTGCCGTCTTCGAGGAAACGGGTAGTGTTGCCCTGGAACGCGTTACCACCTGCAGAAGTTGGTCTTGGGATATTGGTAACATCACCAGGTTTCTGCCACTCGTTCAAGAGTTCAACAGACATATTGTCAAACAGGTAAGAAGGGTTTGCAAGGTTGATCATATCGTTGTTGAATACATCCCTGTTCAGGAAGAAATTCACCTGGGCACTCAGGTCAAATCCTTTGTACATAACGGTGGTAGACAAAGCGCCAAACCATGGAGCATCACTTGTTCCAAATGTTCTCAGGTCAGCAGTAGAATAAGTCTGCGTCAGAGCGCCTGCTTGCGTGTAATACAGGGCGTTTCCGTTTGCGGCATTTACGCCAGCGTAAGGTACAAGGTAGAATGTGTTGATCGGTTTGCCGACAGCAAGGATCGTTGTTCCATTGATGATGGAGTCATCAGGTACTGACACCACCCTGTTCCTGTTGTAAGTAAGATTACCCTCAACTGTCCAGCGGAAATCAGCTGTTCTGATGATATCGCCTCTAAGTGTCAGCTCGATACCTTTATTGCTCAGGGTACCACTGTTACCAGGTACTGTTGCAAAACCTGTGGTCTGCGATACCGGCTGATTGAAGTACAGATTATTTGTTCTTCTGTCATACGCCTCGATATTACCGGACAGGCGACGCTTGAAGAAAGCGAAGTCAACACCCAGGTTGATGGTCCGGTTTACTTCCCAACGATAGTTTAAGTTTCCTGGTTGAGCGATGCTCCAGCCATTTGATCCATTATAGCTAACACGTCCGAATTGCGGCAGGTGGCCATAGTCGCCGGCAGCACTGATATAGTTACCGGTTGTACCATAAGATGCTCTCAGGCGAAGGTCATCAAGTTTACCTGCATTATCGAGGAAACTTTCATCGCTGACAACCCAGGTTGCACCAACTGATCCAAAATTCTGGAATCTGTTATCAACACCGAGCCTTGAAGAACCGTCACGACGGCCGACAAGCGTCAGGTAATATTTATTTTTAAATCCATAGTTCAACAGAGCGAAGTAGGATTGCAGACCGTTCTGAGTACCACTTCCTGATACCTGCGGGATATAGCCATTGGTAGCGTTACCGGCAGTAATACCCGTTTCGTTCATGAAACCGTTTGTCAGACCATAGCCGGTGAAGCCCATTGCGCGGAAATCAGTTTTCACCGCTTCCATGAATATGCCTCCGTCGATCTCATGATCGCCAAATGTTTGCTTATAATTAAGGGAAGTAGTTCCTGTATAACGGAACTGGCGGTTTGCCGAACGGGCAAGGCTACCATTACCGCCAGCGGCCTGAGCACCGGTATAAGTAGTTCTGTCATAATAAACAGATCCTTCGTTCTGGGCGAAATCACCTCCCCAGTTAGTACGGGCATATAAACCTTTCAGGAAAGGGAAATGGAATTCGAGATATGCAGAACCCACGCCTTTGAACTGGAGGGATTGTCTTTGGTTAACGAAAAGCTCCATGGCAGCGTTTGGCTGACCTGAGGTAAGCACGCCCACTCCACCCAATTGCTGATAATCTCCGGTATTAGGATCGATCGCGCGCTCATAAGGATTTGACCAGCGGATCGCATTCAGTGGAGATCCGATATAGGCCGTTGCTTCATCAGTTCCCCGGATCTTGGAATAACCAACCTGCATGCTTACACCAAAGCGCCAGTTTTTAATTGTATTGTCTACGTTAACGCGGGCTGTATAACGTTTCAGACCGGTTTGCTGAACGATACCTTCCTGGTCGAGATAAGAAAGAGAAGCATAGAAACGGCTGGTAGCTGAACCACCACTTGCACTTAACTGATGCTGCTGAGTAACACCAGTCTGGAACAATGCATCTTTCCAGTCGAAGTTTACATTGCGAAGGCTGTCTGCCTCGGCGGTTGACCAGCCATAAGGGTTACCGCGGCGTAATTCGTAGTCGATCTTCTGCGCACTGTTCATTACGATCAGCCTGTCAGACGGCAACTGGCTATAACCAAGCTGCATATCATAGTTCAGGTTAAGCTGTCCGGCACGTCCACGGCGGGTAGTGATAACGATAACGCCATTTGCACCGCGCGAACCATACATTGCAGTACCTACCGCATCTTTCAGGATCTCGATCCGGTCGAAGTCGCCCTGGTTCATACTCGCAAAATCGGCAGCTGAGATCTCGATACCATCCATGATATACAATGGAACGTTACCGCCGCTGATCGAGCCATTACCACGAACACGGACAACCGCGTTCGCACCAGGCTGACCGCTATTCGCAACGACAGATACGCCAGAAGCCTTACCCTGTAAAGCCTGGTCGAAAGAGCCGAATGGCTGCTTACGGACGTCCTCTGCTGTTATGGAGACGGTAGCTCCGGAAAATTTCTTTTTCTGTGTTGTAGTGTAACCGGTTACGATCACATTTTCAAGGTCCGTTGCACCAGCTTTGAGTGACACACTAACCTCGGTTCTTGCTCCGATCTCCACTGAAGTTGGCTCAAAACCCACGCTCGAGAAAAGCAGTGCGGTTGCTGAAGCCGGAACGGTTAATGAGTAGGAGCCGTCTGCACCCGTAGTAGCACCCACACTAGTTCCTCTGACGACAACAGATGCGTTGGGTAGGGGATTGCCTTTGTCATCTGTCACAGTTCCTCTGATTGTTTTCTGTGCTAATAACGGACCTGCAAAAAGCAGAATGGCTATTAGCCCTAGCAACAGTTTTCTCATTTGCGTATTTAGTTTTTAAAAAATAAAAAAAAGCGTGTACACACTTCCTATAAAAAGGTTCGCAAAATAGGCAAACCCCTTTATAAATGATTTTGGTAGAAAAAATCTAATAGTGATGTGAACGGTCCAGAGCTGACAATTACTTAGACAAGAAAGGAGGTCAAATTGCTGCTTCGTCTTTAATCCCTAAAAAACAAAAAAATACAGATTAAAAATATGTTAATGTGTGTCAGTTACCTTTCTTACCCGGAACAACTTTATTTCAACGTTAGAAAATATTCGAAAATATTGATAAGGTCAGCATCCGTTTTAAAACGAAACTTCTGCTGATCAATATAGGCTGAGATCTGCTGTTGCTTGTCGCCAAAGATCGCAGCGACAGCATTTTTATTCTTTTCAAACTTTTGAGGTGCCTGGCCCGGGAACGCCGCAAAATAGCTCTCTCGCCTTTTGTAAATCCGTGTCATTTCACCGTCGCCATATTGCCGCGATTCCGAAAAAGTAATAACGATTTGCTTGAGCAGTTTTAATTTCTCATTGTTAACCAGCACCTGGTATACCGGGGCGCGACTTAAATTTATAGAAGTTCCCGGGCTTTCCAGATATAGCTGAACTGAGTCGGGCTTAGTGATCTTCAAGCTTTTGATAGGTGTAGCGGCTACCATTTCATTGCCTGCGTCATCCAAAAAAATCAATTGGTTCTCCGATACATTGAATTTTGACTTTATATTCTTGTATACTTTACCGTTTTGAAAGGTGATGTCAGAAGGATAATAATCATCAAATAAATACGGACTTCCATCAGCTTTATAGCCAGCATTACGCAGCGTGATAAGACGGCCATTGGCATCGCTCAGAAACGGCGTGCCGCCTTGCGCGTATAACATGCCAGAATAACAGAGGAGAAACAGGACGGTGATTTTCTTAAGCATAGGTTAGATATTTCGCAGATTTCGCAATCCCTAATGTAAAGAATTTTTTAATTGAAAAAAGATGAACTGTTAATTATCTGATTTTCATTGTTTTAACAACTTTTTGTTTTGCTGACGACATCCCTGGTGTTACAGATGTTATAAAACCGCGTACAATTTTTAAAATCTGGATATGAAGAAGCCCGCACATTTCGGGCGTCAAACTCTCTCCCACCGCGAGGCCTGAATTCAAAGCGTTCCGTAATATTTGAATACCTCAACAAGTTCTTCCTCGCTTTTACATTTAAGTTTCTTCTGATTAATAAAAGCTATAACTGCTGAAGACTGTGATCCGAAAATTGCTGCTACTGCGCTTTTACTTTTTTCTATTTTTTTTAGTTGCTTGTTACCGGGAGGAACAGCGGCAAAATACGTCTCATTGTGTTTGAACTTCCTGGTGGTATTCACTTCTCCATAAGGTTTTACATCGATGTAGGTGACAATTATCTGTTTCAGCAGAGCGGCGGAACTGTCTTTGGTGATCACTTCATAAATGGGTGCGCCGGGAGCATTCAATGCCTGGCCGAATCCTTCCAAAATTCGTTCCTGCCGGATCTTTGTATTCCCGCTTCCAATAGCATGAAAGCGGATAGAGTGGATAGGGGCAGTGATCTCCATTTCCACACCATCAGGAGTTTTATAAAGGAAGTATTTATCGAGAAGATTGACTTTTACTTTCTGGTTGGCGTAAACCTGGCCAGAGGTCAGGGTGATATCGGCATCACTATATTCGTCATATATGAACGGAGAGCCTTCCGCGGTATAGGAAGATTTAAGATAAAGCGGTTTTCCGTCAGCATCTGCCATCATCGGGCGACCGCTGATCGGGTCTCCATTAAACCGGGCATTCTGCGCAAAGGCAGTGGTACCAATCATCAGTTGCAGCAGGATGATAATTGTGATCTTTTGTTTCATTGGTTAAGTAATGGTTAGTGGGATTTTCTAAATTACTCTATTTAAAGAAAAAAGCCGCCTGTATAAGGCGGCTTTTTTGCGTTGTTTGTAGGTCGATTTCTGTTGCCGGACTAGTTGTCAACGCAAAGTTTGTTGAGTAACAGCTCGGTTGAAGAAATTGGCCAGATGTATTGCTGGCTGCTGGGAAGAACTGCGTTCACACCTGGTTTAGCCGGCAGTGGCTGCCCCAGCCTTGTAAGGTCTGAACCTGCAAAACCTTCGCCCATCAGTTCAATTCTTCTTTCAATAAGAATTGCGTCTGCCAGTGCCGCAGGGGTAGCGAAATCTCCCGCAGCAAACGTGGTGGTATTGTCAGAACGTTGTCTTACTGCATTAAGCAGTGCGATTGCTTGCGCGTCTACAGTATTTGTTGACCGAACCCTTGCTTCAGCGAGATTCAACAATACTTCAGCATAACGGATAACGGGAGCCCAGTCCGCGAATGGAGCGCCGCCCGGATATTTATTCAGGTATGATTTCCCGGCTGATACAACAACGAATGTTCTTCTTGCATCGGTTGCTTTCCATCCTGCGTTTGCGATGATACCGGTTGGCAACAGGGAATATTCACCGTTACCGCCATTCATACCCGATGCACCGTAATAGTACCCAAGCTGGTTTTGTGTACCGGGGGCTTCGTTTGCCGTGAAAGGCATTGAAAAGACTGATTCGTTGGTCACGTAGTTGGAGAATGCTGTGCCGAATGCAGGATTCAATGCATGGTTCACACCAGTTGCAGCTCTGAACGGAGCTGTTGTTGTGACGATCTTATTCCCTTCCGTTACTGCATCACCATAGCGTTGCATGCTCAGGTACACTCTTGTTTTCAGAGCAATAGCTGTGTTGCGGTGTGCTCTTGTAGTATTCAATGTGCTGGAGGAATAGTTGAGAGGCAGATTGGTTTCTGCAAAATTCAGGTCGTCGAGTATCTGCGTATAGATCTCTGCGACGGTTGCGCGTGCAAGATCATAGTTGCCGGAGCCTTTGTTTGAGGTCAGTCTCAACGGTACGCCGGGTTTTGAACCATTACCATCATAGAAAGGGCGTGCATAGAACTGGAGTAATCCGTAATAGCAAAGGGCACGTACAAAACGTCCTTCTGCCTGATAGTTCTTAGATACTGCGTCACCTACTACAGCAGTACCTTTTGCATCCATGCCTTCGAGGAATACGTTCACGAGGTTGATCGCGTAATATGCGCGTGACCAGAAAGCCTGAACGCTGTTTGCAGAGCTATTGCTGGGTGTATAGTTCCAGATATCAAAGCCTGTTACCACGTTGGTCCGGTCATTCTGAAAATCACCGCCACGGATATCATTGAAGATCTGATACCGGCCGCCATACATACCGGAATTTTTTACTGTTGCGTAGAATGCGCGCACCTGTCCTTCAATTCTCAATTGGCTGTCAAATGCCGACAGATCACTGATCGAGTTGGTCGGCACCGGGTTGAGTCGCTCTTCCTTTTCGCATGATGTGGTCTGTACTGCCACCAGCGCCAGAGCCAGGTATAATATTTTGCTTTTCATTGTCGTTCGTTGTGTTTTTGAAATTAGAAACCAATGTTAATGCCTACTGTGATCGTGCGCTGATTACCCACGGTGTTTCTGTCGATACCCTGGTTGGTTGTTCCGTTTCCGTTTGAAGAAACTTCAGGATCCGGGCCCGGGTATTTCGTGATCATCAGGAGGTTGTTTCCTGCTACATACACTCTTGCACTTGCGATGCCTGCTTTGCTGATCGCATTGAGCGGGAGGTTGTATCCAAAAGTTACTGTACGAAGTTTCACGAAGTCGCCTTTGTATACATTGATATCAAGCGGGAAAGAAGATCCGTTCGATACGTTGTCTCCGAACACCACTTTTGGATATTCCGTAACATCACCCGGCTTTTGCCATCTGTCCAGGATAGTTGTTTCATTATTCCAGAAACGCTGATCATGCAAACCAGCTCTCGTACCGTAGTAGATATAGAAACCAAGCTGATAAGTCAGTAATGCATTCAACTCGAAATTTTTGAAACGGAAGGTGTTATCAAAACCACCTACGAATTTAGGGTTAGTGTTCCTGTAGACCACCGCATCTGCAGAGCTTACGGCGTTTGCTGAAGTACCGTCAGGGTTGGAGAAGCGGAAGCCGCCACTGCCTACTGGTACCACATGCTGGAAGTAGATCGGCTGGCCAGCTTTATTGATCAGGATGCGTCTTCCTGTTGCAGCATCGATACCGCCAGTTCGGGTAACGAACAACATACCGATCGGCTGACCTGGCACCGTAATGCTTGGGCTTTCAAGGCCGCCTGTTGCGCTCACGATATTATCAACACCAGGAGCGAGTGCGGTAACTGCATTCTTGTTATAAGTAATGTTGAATGAAGAGTTCCAGGTAAAGTCTTTCTTATTGATCGCACTTACATTCACTGCAAATTCGAATCCTTTATTATACATCTCACCAATATTGGTTGGGATAGAACTTGGCAGACCTGCAGACGGAGGAGCCGGTACATACAGTAACAAACCATTGATATCGCTTCTGTAATAAGTAAGTTCACCTGTGATGCGGTCATTCAGTAAGCCGAAGTTCAGCCCCACATCCAGTTTTTTACTTGTTTCCCATGTCAGGTTAGAATTACCCGCCTGATTGAACACCACGGTACCATTTCCGTTATACAGGCCGGAGCCGAAAGTAGAAAGTGAGGCGAAGTTACCCAGGCCGGCGATGTTACCAACCTTACCATAGCTTGCTCTCAGTTTCAGGTTGCTGAATACATTATCCATGAATGAACCTGCCCAGAAGCTTTCTTTTGTGATCTCCCAGCCTGCAGAAGCTCCCCAGAATGTTCCGTATTTTTTTGAAGAACCCAATTGAGAGGCTCCGTCACGACGGAGGTTACCACTGAGGAAGTATTTCTGACCGAGATTATACTGCAACCTTCCGAACTGTGAGTACAGGTAGCTTTCTCCGATACTTGTTCCTGCCACCTGTGGAGTGGCCCAGCCACCCTGGATGTTGGTGAAAGCAGGATCATTCACGTTGATCCTGTTAATACCATAGCCATCGTTATTGTAGCGTTGATCTTCTATACCTCCAAGTAAACTGAAGTTGTGGATGCTTGCAAAAGTCTTGTCAAGCTGAATGGTATTTGTCCAAACAGTGTTTTTAAGTTTGCTGAGGTTACTGGTTGCTGAAGCTCCAGGGAAACCTTCACCGGAGATCGGGCTATAGTATTGCTCGTTATCGATCCAGTTGTAATCGATCGAGTATTGCATCCGGTAAGTGATCCAGTCAAGCGGCTTGATCTGGAAATTACCATTGGCCAGGATGTGATTGGCTTCGCTGTTCGCCCTGTTCTGATCAAGCTGGATCACCGGGTTGTTGAAACCGACCTGTCCCTGTTTGTTATTCATTACGCCGATCAATGCGCCTGAATAGTTATAAGAGCCATCATTGTTATAAGGAGAAATGTTCGGAGCGGTTACCAGCGGTACACGGCCAAGACCCGCCGTAGAGAATGCATCGCCCAAAGAACCTGAGCTCACTGCTGCAAGGTTTTTTTCATTAGAGAACTGAAGTTTGCCACCAACGCTGAACCATTTGTTCACTTTGTGATTGATGTTGCTCAGTACAGTGATGCGTTTAAAGTCATTCCTTTTGATGATACCTTCCTGGTCAGAATAACCAAGGGAAAAGTAGTAGCTGGTCGCATCATTTGCACCAGATACGTTCAATGAATGCGCACTTTGGAAACCCTGGCGATAAACATAGTCGTACCAGTTTGTATTGATCGGGTTACCATCAGGTCCGTTAGTCAGCGCGAAATTATTGCTGGCAGCGTTGAAAGTACCTGCGTTTACCAATGCTTCGTTTTTTATATCGGTATACTGGAATGCATCCAGGAGTTCAGGGAGGCGCTGTACTTTGCTCCAGCCAACCCAGCTGTCAAGACTTACTTTGGCCTTACCAGATTTACCTCTTTTTGTTGTAACGAAGATCACACCGTTAGCAGCGCGGCTACCGTAGATTGCAGAGGCCGCGGCGTCTTTGGCGATGTCGATGCTTTCGATATCATTCGGGTTGATGCTTGCCAATACGTTACCGGCAGCTGCTGTTGAGCTTTGGTCTCCTGTAATCACGGGAATACCATCGATTACGATCAGTGGATAAGAGCTGAGTGAAATCGAGTTTGTTCCGCGGATCCGGATCACCGGAGGTGCATTCAATACACCACTTGGGATCGTGATCTGTACCCCGGCCGCACGGCCACCCAGTGCCTGCTCAAAGCTTTGCGTTGGACGGTTTGCAACAGCGGCTCCTTTTACTGAAGAAATGCTTCCTGTTACATCACCTTTCTTTTGCGTACCATAACCAACTACAACCACTTCCTGGAGTGATTTGTCGGCCGGTTTCAACGTAATGGAAACGGATGTCTGCGTGCTGATGGAAACCTCTTCTGTTCCCATATCTACAGAAGAAATAACAAGTTGTTTTGCATTGGCCGGAACGGTGAGGGAGAATGTTCCGTCTGTTTTGGTCACGGTCCCTGTGTTGGAACCTTTTACAATGACTGAAGCGTTTGGAATGGGATCGCCTTTTTCATCCGTGACCTTCCCGGTCACAGTTTTTTGAGCCAACAACTGTCCTGTAAATAGGAGGACAGCTGTTAGGGCCACTAACAGTTTTCTCATGTGCAGTTTAAAGTTTAGGTGTATGAAGTAACATACTCTTCTTCCAGAAAGAGTACGTACAAGATAAAACAAGTTTGAATGACCGAAAAAATATTTTTTCGACCGCTCATGTAATTCTCAGAGTAGAATAATTGACAATATCAATTTACCGCATGCTGCGTTATGAACCAAAAAAAATCGCCGGAAGTGGTTTTCAAAGACGGGCTGCCCTGCCATCGACCGGTGCGCAGGCGTTGGCAAAATCACGTTCACTGTTCAGGCTTCTTCCCGGGTGCTGCCTGTATTCAAGGTCTTTCCGCTCCACCCGCGCGCTCCTAACCGTAGACATCTCGCTACGATTAAGAAGACATTCCAAACTCTTCCCCGGTAGAATACCCGGCAGCGTCTTCCTCTGGCCTGCTGGAAAGTTGCATCGGCCCGTCGTTCTACCTCACCCATTCAAGAAACAATACACTTGTTTTCACTATGCTGTACTAACAAAAACTGAGAGTGCAATTGCTGATGGTGCGCAAACGATACCTGGAAATAAAATGATCAGTTATTGCCTAAAACAAGACCCGCTCCAATTTATCCCGAAGGAGATATTGGAGCGGGTCGCAGTCTATCTTATAAAAGGATCTCGTAGTAGTCCGTCAGGAACCGGCAAATATTTGTACCTCCAGATCGTTACTTATTTTCCTTTTTCTTTTTTTCCATACCGATCAACAATGCCGGCAGAAGCACCAGGTTGGTCAGCGTCGCAGTTATCAGCGTGAGCGATGTGAGCCAACCCAAGGCCTGCGTACCACCAAACCCGCTAAAGCTGAAAATGATAAAGCCGGCGATCAGCACAAGCGATGTATAGATAATGCTGATGCCCGTACTGTGGATCGTTTCAATCACTGTTTTCTTGCGGTCAAACCCCTGGTGTGGTAATTCCTGCTTGTAATTGATGAGAAACCTGATCGTGATATCGATCGCAATGCCCAAAGCAACACTAAAGACCAAGACTGTAGATGGTTTCAGTGGTATTCCAACCCAACCCATCACACCGGCAGTGATCACAAGCGGGATCACGTTCGGGATCAGTGAGCACATCAATATGCGGAATGATTTGAAAAGATAGAGCATACAAAGAGCGATCAGCAGGAAGGCCCAGAATATGCTTTCTTTAAGGCCATTGATAATAAAAGCACTTCCCTCAAGAAAGGTAATACTCGTGCCTGTCAAACGCACATCATACCTGTTCTTCGGGAAAAGGGTGTCCACCTTCTTTTGGATACTGTCCAGCACCAGTGGAAGACGTGCACTGCCCACATCAGCCATATTAATGCTGATGCGTGCTTCCTGTCCGTTGCTGTCAATAAATGTCGATACCAGTTTGGTAAAAGAGTTAGTGGCTACTGCGCTGTCGTCACTGCTCTTTTTGAAGTTCAGGTATTGTGCAAGCGCGGGCAATTCGAAATCCGAGGGCATTGCATAGTTAGCACTGTCTCCTTCATAGAATGCCTGCTTGGCAAACTTCAAACCTTCCGTAATACTCAATGGACGCGCAAGCGAGGGCATCGTGGCTATATACGCAGAGAGCGAATCCATCTTCAGCAGGTTATTCAGGTTACGTGTAATGCCGTACTTCTTTTTTGTTGTGTCTGATACCAGTATTTCCAATGGCATCACTCCTTTGAAATTGCTTTCAAAGAATTTCAGATCCGTATAGATCTTGTCTGTTTTTGGAATATCGTCTACGATATAACCTACACTTTTCAATTTGAAAATGCCTATAGTTGCCACTGCAACAATGGCGATGGTAACCGTATAGATCAGCTTGCGGTGATTTAATGCCCATACTTCAAGGCGGTCCAGCCAGCGGTTAAGTCGCGCATTTTCCAGGTAACGCATATGACGTGCCTTCGGCACAGGAAGCAGGCTTAACACTGTCGGGATCAAAATCAGTGAAATAATGAATAATGCCATGATATTGATACCAGCTACAACCCCAAACTCCTGCAGGATCTCACTTTTCGTTAATGCAAATACCGCAAACCCGATACCTGCTGCGAGATTACAGAACAAGGTCACAATACCCATACGGCCGACCATGGTCACCAGCGCCTGGTGGCGGTCTCCCGTATCATTATAAGCAGTATGGTATTTATTCAGGAAGTAAATACAGTTCGGAATGCCGATCACCACCAGCAATGGTGGGATCAACGCTGTCAGCAGCGTGATCTTGTAGTGAAACAAATGCATCGTTCCCATGCTGAACAGAACACCGATGATCACTACCGCCAGGGAAAGGAGCATTGAACTGAAAGAGCGGAAAAATAAGAGCAGGATCAGCGCCGACAGCACAACAGAAGCAAGCAGGAATAACTGCATCTCATTAGCGATCCGCGTGCTCATCTCAGCCCGGATGAGCGGCAGACCACTCAGATACACCTTTTCCCCGGTCTTTTTCTCAAAGTCGGTTACAAGCGTGGTAATGCCCGAAACCACATCATTCCGTTTTTTGGAATTGATCAGCGTTTTGTCTACACTCACCCCCATCAGGTACGCATTCGTCTGCGGGTTATAAAGCAGCCCTTGATAAAAAGGCAAACTGCGGAAGAGTGCAGCACAACTGTCCAGCTCCGCCTTGGAAAGCGTTTTATCAGGAAAGATCGGCAGGGCATTCAGCTTTTCAGTCGCTGAGTCTTTCAACAGCGTGATCGATGAAGGAATGGAGATCACATCCGTTACACCCACAGATTTCTTCAGTTGCTTTTGCAGCAGCGCATACTGATTGAACAGCTTTTCTTCAAACAGGTTGTCGGTTTGTATGCCGACAACCATCAGGTTGCCATCCTGGCCATACTTATTTTTAAATTGCTGATAAGTGACATTGGCCGGGTGGTCGGCCGGGATAGCCCGTGTAAAATCATAACTCAGCTGAACCTGCAAACCCCAGTAAGCCATCAGTGCTGTGCTGGCAGCGAGCAATATGAGTAGAGGCCAACGGTAATTAAGAATGAACTGTCCTAGTTTTCTCCACATAAAATTTATTTGACGCAAATGAGCTCGAATTGGCGCGAAATTACACGAATATGGCCGATCAGCCTCGCGAAGGCTTTGGCCGATCTCCTCTGCCGACGCCAGCGGGACGCAAATTAAAGTGTTTTGTTTCCAGTTTACGATAATTTTGACCCGTGCGAACGCTACAACTTTTTATCTTTCTGGCGATCAGCCTATCTGTTCATGCGCAACAACGCGACGTACCGCTCGGGGTTTGGAAAGAATACCTGCCCTACAACAGCGCTATAGATGTGACCGCAGGCAACGGAATCGTCTATGCCGCAACGCCATACAGCCTGTTTAGCGTTAAGCCCGCCGATAAAAGCATTGAACGGCTGAGCAGGATTACCGGGCTTAATGAAACCGGTATCAGTACAATATTGTATGATCAGGCACAGGATAAACTGGTGATCGCTTATGCTAACAGCAATATCGATATACTTTACCGCAACGATATAATCAATGTACCCGATATCAAAAGGGCAGCAGTAATTGGAGATAAAACGATCTATCAGATCCATGTACTGGATAAAAACTATTACCTGTCTACCGGTCTTGGCGTCGTGGTTATCGACGGTGAAAAATATGAAGTGCGGGACTCGTGGTTTATTGGTGATGGCGGGCAGCAGGTGAAAGTGAACAGTTTTACCAATGATGCCGCCCACTTTTTCGCCGCTACCGTACAGGGGCTGAAACGTGCCAGCCGAAATGCGCCGAATCTCGCGGATCATACACAGTGGGAACTTATAAGTGGTAGCAACGGATTGCCGGCAGGTGAATGTCAGCAGGTAATGATTATCCAGCATAAATTGATCGCGCTGGCAGATAACAAACTGTGGCAACTCAACGGGAACACCTGGCAGTTATGGTATGGCGATGACTGGCCCGTGGTCAGCCTCTCGGTCTCAGAAGAACGCATGCTGCTTTGTGAACGAAAAACGACTGGAGAAAGCCGCGTCCTGATCCTTGACGCGAACGCTGCTGTTCAGCGGATCATCGCGCAGCCTGGAGTCGTGTCATTTCCCCGGAAAGCGATCGTTTTCGGCAATGATCCCTGGCTGGCCGATCAGTTCGGAGGACTCATACATTTCAGTACAGGCGGCTATGAACAGTACAAGCTGAACTCGCCCGAAGCAACTGCCAGCGGAGAGATCACGGTTTTCAACAATACATTCTATGCTACTGCAGGCGAAGTGAATGAAGCCTGGAATTATCAATACAATGGCAACGGGATCTATGTATTGAAAGATGGCCAATGGAACAATGTAAACAGGTTCCGCTTTCCTCAGCTGGATACATTGCTTGATTTTGTAACCATAGCTATCGATCCGTCAGATGAATCCGTTTGGACCGGTTCCTTTGGCGGCGGACTGTTGCATGTAACCGGTTCAAACTTTTCGATCATCAAACAAAACACCCTTTCAGCAGCTATTGGAGATCCGGGAAGCTACCGCGTATCCGGTCTCGCATTTGATCGTGATCACGTTCTATGGGTATCCAACTTCGGCGCCGCACAACCATTGCTGGCAAAGAAAACAGACGGCAGCTGGACAAAATTTTCTATTCCCTTCCTTATAACAGAGAATGCCCTGACGCAGATCATTCCTGATGATAACAATTACAAATGGATCGTAGCAGCCAAAGTTGGCGGATTGATCTGTTATGATCCCGGCAGCATCCTGGAAAACACGGGAGATGACCGTTGGAGAAGATTCACCACCGGCACCGGTAACGGAAACCTCCCCGCGGCCGATGTACTCTGTATAGCGAAGGATAAAAGCGATTTCATATGGGTAGGCACAACCAACGGGATCGGTGTGATACAATGCAGCAGCAACGTGTTTTCGGGCCAGGGTTGCGAAGCTGTATTACCGGTAGTAAAGCAGGGAAACTTTGCAGGTTATCTCTTCAGCGGCCAGGTTGTGAGAAGTATAGCAGTTGATGGCGCTGACCGTAAATGGGTGGCAACAGATAATGGCGTCTGGCTGATCAGTGCGACGGGTGAAGAAGTATTATACCAGTTCACGGAGACAAATAGTCCCCTGCTAAGCAATGCCGTTAAAAGAGTAGCCGTAAATAACAAGACGGGGGAAGTGTTTTTTGCAACGGCAAAAGGCATTTGTTCTTTCAGGGGAACCGCTACAGAAGGCGGCATGCGCAATGAAAAGGTATTGGTTTTTCCCAATCCTGTGCCTCCGGGTTACAATGGCACGATCGGAATCAAAGGGTTGGTAAATGATGCGATCGTGAAGATCACAGAGATGGATGGCCGGCTCGTATTCCAGACAAGAGCACTGGGAGGCCAGGCCGTATGGGATGGAAAAGATTATCGCGGCAGAAGAATATCCACTGGTGTATATCTCGTAGTGGTGAGTGATGAAAGCCGTAAAGAAAAGACAGTAGGTAAAATTGTATTTATCAATAAGTAGATGCCGGACAAATTACATCATACGAAAGGAATTGTACTGCGTACCGTGAAGTATGGAGAAACCAGTGTGATCGTTTCCATTTTTACTGAACTTTTCGGCCTGCAGTCTTATCTGGTGAACGGCGTTCGCGCCTCTTCCAAAAAAGGAAGTGGTAAAGCAAATCTCTTCCAACCTGCGGCCATACTCGATATGGTAGTGTATCATAGTGAGCTGAAACAGTTACAACGTATCAAAGAATTCAAATGGGCACATATTTATCAGCATGTGTTGACGGATGTCAGGCGAAATGCAGTCGCGATGTTCATGATCGAACTATTGTCAAAATGTGTCAAGCAACCTGAAAATAATCCAGACCTGTATTTCTTCGCTGAGGATGCATTCCTTTATCTCGATAATGGATCGGAAGCGGTTGCCGCAAATTTTCCTTTATTCTTTGCACTGCATCTTCCCGTGTTTTTTGGATTACGGATCCAGGATAACTATTCAGCAGAAGCAACCTATCTTGATTTGCAGGAAGGTCAGTTTGTAGAGCATCTTCCGCTTCACAGTATGATCCTCGAAGGAAAGGGGGCCTATATCACTTCACAACTATTGAAAGTGCTGCAACCGGAAGAACTGGAGGAGATCAAATTAAATCATGAATTCCGCAGAGGGCTATTACAGGCATACGAGAAGTATTACCTGTTGCATGTGCCCGACTTTGGAACGATGCGGACATTGCCCGTATTGAGAGAAGTGCTGGGATGATCCGGATAAAGAACAGCTGCGTAATCAGGGGAACCAAAAGGTTGCGTGTCAAAGCAAACGTTCGCAGCCGGAAAGATCTGCCTTGCAAATAACCACTCCCGGTGTTTTACCCTTTTCGAAACTTCCGAACCTTTCCTGGATACGTAGCGCCTTTGCCCCATTCAATGTTGCCCAGGTAAACAGAGACTCCATGGGAATGCGGGGGAAATGTGTCCGGACGGTTTTCATCTCTTCCAGGATACTCAGTTGATGGTTAGAGGCAAGACTGTCTGTACCAAAAACCAGCGAACAGTTTTCTTCCACCAGTAATGGTATATCTGGAAGTTGCTCCGTGATATACAGGTTTGCATTGGGGCAAAGGCACCAGTACAAATGCGGAATTCCTGAAACTTTACTGAACAGGATATCCTCTTTTGAGGTGTATACATTATGTACGAGGATCACCTGCTGTTTCAGTAAAAATGTTGGCAGAAAGGTTTGCATGCTGGTTTTGCCGGAGGCGATAAACCACCCGATATCGATCTTCATTCTTTCATAAAAAGAAAGAAAATGGCCTTTACGCTCAAGGAACAATTCGTTCTCCGCTATTGTTTCCTGGTTGTGGATAGTGAGGAGTTCATTGCCTGCCAGGTGAATGATCTTTTTCCAAAGAGTGTTTGAAACAGAGTAGGGTGCATGCGGCACGATCGAAGCCGGCAGGGAGTGGCCGGAAAATGCCCGATGGATCTGCAGGGCGCGTTGAAAACGTTCTTCTGCAACAGCCTCGGTAAAACCACTGACTTCTACAAAGTTTTGATAATGTAACCCGCTCGTGATCTTTTGCTGGATGGTGAGTGCATTGTTACAGATGTCTCCCACGGCTACGATCCCGTTTCGGGTCATTTCCTCATCAGCAAGCCTGATGGCATCCAGGATCTCGTTCTCGCTGAAATGCCTGAGCCGCATTATGTCGTAAACAAAGTTGATCAACCCCGTTTTCTCCGCGATTGCGCCTTTCATATGGCTGAGTTCGAGATGGCAATGGCAGTTGATGAACCCCGGACTAAGGATGCCGGTGAAATGACGGACTTCTGAGCCGGCCTCATCGGCTGGAACGATACCGTCAACCGCGCCCGCTTCATCAATGATCAGCACCTGGTCTGCTCCCAACATTTTGTGGCCGTCAAACAGCTGATCTGCACTGAATTTTCTATAACCCATCCGGCAAAATTCCCGTTTTGAAAATCCAAATCCCAAAAAATTATTCTTGTTACCTTTGCCCACATTTTGAGAGATAGCCTCTTTCGAAACGTGCTGATTTTAATTGTAATGATATGCTAGACAGACTTGAAGCGATAAAAGCAAGATTTGACCAATTGGGCGTTGCGCTGACAAACCCTGAGATCGTGGGGAATAATAAACGGTTTGCGGAAACAAGTAAGGAATACCGCGGACTGGAAAAGGTTGTTAATGCATACAATGCGTACCGTAAGATCCTGGATGATATTGAATTCTATAAAGAGGCCCTCAATGGTGACGATGAAGAGTTGCGTGACCTGGCTAAAATAGAAGCGCCCGAACTTGAAGAAAAGAAACAGCAGGCGGAAGCGCATATCAGGCAGTTACTGATCCCCAAAGATCCACAGGATGACAAAAATGCCATCCTTGAGATCAGGGCAGGAACAGGCGGTGACGAAGCCAGTCTGTTTGCCGGCGATCTTTTGCGTATGTATATCCGCTATTGCGAACGCAAGGGCTGGAAAACAGCGCTGCTGAGTGAAAACGAAGGAACCGTTGGCGGATACAAAGAAGTGCAATTGGAGGTGACCGGAGACGATGTATATGGTACGTTGAAGTTTGAAAGTGGAGTGCATCGTGTGCAAAGGGTGCCCAATACCGAGGCGTCGGGGCGTGTGCATACCTCAGCCGCCACTGTAGCCGTAATGCCCGAAGCAGAAGAAGTGGATTTTGAACTTAACCCGGCAGATGTAAAAATGGAGACTGCGCGAAGCGGAGGTGCGGGAGGTCAGAACGTAAACAAGGTGGAAACGAAAGTAATGCTGACACACATCCCAACCGGAACTGTAGTTGTGTGTCAGACAGAAAGGTCCCAGCTCGGAAACCGGGAAAAAGCCATGCAGATGATGAGGACCAAGCTATACGAAGAACAGGTCAGAAAGCAGGAAGATGAAATTGCCCGCCATAGAAAAAGTTTGGTCAGCACAGGTGACCGGAGTGCAAAGATCAGGACGTATAACTTTCCCCAGGGTCGCTGTACGGATCATCGCATAGGTCTTACACTTTATAATCTGCAGGAAGTGTTGAATGGTGGAATTGAAGAACTGATCGATGCCTTGCAGTTTGCAGAGAACGCAGAAAAGTTAACGAAGCAGAATTAGTAAAAAGGGCTTACAATCTTATCAATACATAAGCGTACAAAAGTAAGAGCCGGAATCTTCTCACCAGAGAGGTTCCGGCTCTCTTGCATTTAAATATGAAATGCAACCGGCAGCTCCAACCGGGAAGATCGGGTCAGCCGATGAAGAACAATTAACGCTTCTTTAATAGTGAGCGGAGGGATTTGGCAACGTTGTGATCAGGTGATCCGGGAGGAATATAATACCCGCAAGTGGGTATTGACATCCCTGGTTTTCGTTGATATATTGTGAGTCAGGTGATTTGCTCTAATTGACTTCTAATCTAAAGCGTCGCGCAAGTTTAAATAAACATCCGTCGTCTTATATTTTAAGTTTGGTCTGGTTTATGCAAAATAGATCATGTACGAATCTTAATAGCAACGCAGTTCTTTACATAGTGTACGAAAGTCAGGATCAGAAAATAAGGCTTGGGAAAAAAAATCTACAAGCTGAGGTTTTACGAGAGAGATTGAGGTGAAAATACGACAAAAGTTCTTTTA
>JBEVKW010000373.1:0-3686 GCA_040509495.1 Chitinophagaceae bacterium
ATCTTCTGGCGATGGGTGATCTCGTAGAGGGATTCAGCGAGTTTGAGAATGATATTGCCGGTGAAACCTTCGCAGACCATCACGTCAGCTTTGTCTTCCAATACATCACGCCCTTCAATGTTGCCGATAAAATTGATATGGCTGTTTTCTTTCAACAGGGGATAAGTTGCCTGCGCCAGCAGGTTGCCCTTGCCTTCTTCCTCTCCAACGTTCATCAAGCCTACTCTCGGATTGTTAATGCCGAGCATCAGTTGTGCATAAACAGATCCCATGATCGCGAACTGATTAAGCTGTTCTGGTTTGCAGTCAGCATTCAGTCCCACGTCCAGCAGCAGGCCGGTATTTCCATTCTCACGGGGAATGATGGTGGAGATAGTGGGGCGGAGTACGCCTTCGAGCGCCTTGATACTGAAGAGTGCTCCAACCAGCATGGCACCGGTGTTACCGGCGCTGATGAAAGAATCGATCTTTCCATTTGCAAGCAGATGGAAACCAATAGCTATAGAAGAACGCTGCTTTTCTTTCAGTGCCTTGGTTGGGTGCTCATGCATGCCGATCACCTGCTCGGCGTGTATCAATTGAATACGTTCGCGGGGCACATTATGCTCTTCCAGCAATTGTTCCACTTTCGCCTGATCGCCGATCAGGAACAGTACCGCTGCGGAAGATTCTTCATCAAGGTACTGGAGAACGCCTTTTACTGCTTCAAGCGGAGCCAGGTCGCCCCCCATCATGTCTAATCCTATATTCATTGGAAGCTAATATAAAGTCAAAAGTAAAAAGTAAAAAGTAAAAAGTAAAAAGCTGAGCATTGTTTTGGATCAGGGCAACAGTATTCCGGCCATGAAGGCCGTTTATGTTTATTTGCGGGGGCTTTGCCGAAGCGGCAGCCGCGCAGACAGCCCTGTATCAAAACAGAAATTCCAAACCTCATTGCGCGACGGGGCCCAATGAATTTTGGAATCAATTGATCAAATAGAGAAAAAGGAAAACGCCTTTCTGACCAGCAGAAAGTGTTTTGACTTTTTACTTTCGACTTTTTACTTTACAGGTGACTTCTCAGCTACCACTTTACCTTTATAGTAAAGTTTGCCTTCGCTCACATGTGCGCGGTGACGAACGTGTGTTTCGCCTGTAGCGCTATCGATAGTTAAAGTCTGTGCAGTAGCCTTATAGTGTGTTCTGCGTTTTGCGCTTCTCTGCTGACTGTGTCTGCGTTTCGGATTTGGCATAACTCAACGATTATAATCTTTAATAAACAGGCATTGCTGCCCAATGCTTTAATTATCCAGGTCTTTAAATTTTTCCAATCCTTTCCAGATTGGATTTTCAGTTTTCTCCTTCTCGGTTTCTTTGGTTTCCAGCTTTTTCAGCAGTTCCATTGCTTTAGGGTTGCAATGGGGGCCGCTGGCATCATCATACCCACAGGTCTTCTGCATGGGTATGCTCAGGTTGATGAATTCATAGATCCAGGCGGCCACATCGACATGACTTTCGCCACGGCCGATATAGTACACATCGGGATCCTCTTCCTGGTCATTCATCAGTTCGGGTTCTTCCACCATTTTCACAGTGATATTGAACTCGTCCCACAACTCAAGCGGCAGGTTATTGTTACAACGGTCACAGGTCACTTCCAGTGATCCCCCGATTTCAAATTTCAACAACATGAAACCGTTTTTTTTGTCCAGTAACAACCTTACATTCGCCTTGCAGTTGCGGAAATCCTGCTGCTGGAATGCCTCAAAGAACTTATCCGTGATCTCGTAGGTATATTCATGAATTCCGGGCTTCAATCCCACAAAAGCTATCTCAAATTCCCGCCGGTAGGCCATGATCAACTTTTTAAAGAGTTGGCAAAGGTAAGGGAATTACGCGAAACTTTGAGGATAATTAGGTTGTTTGTTTTTGGAATTTTTAACCATTGATCAATCTTTTACAGGCCTGGCCGGGTTTCTTGCAGAAAATTGCGGGAAAACGATATGTATCAGATATTTGTACGGGTTAAGCGATTGGAAACCGGCCATCAGTCATCAGCTGCTGGTCGCGGATTGATCCAGGAACAGCTGCGTTTTAAGTTTTAAGGCGCTGATTAGGAACATTTTAAAATAATTACTTGTGCAGAAGTTTGTTTCCCTGCTCTTTGAACGTCTCATGAAGAGCTGGAGCTGGGTATTACTGGTGCTCCTTTGTATATCTATAAAATGGCTCTCGCTGTACCCCGGCCTGGTCGAGAGGTATTATACCTACGGGATCTACCCGGTGATCGTTGCCATTCAGAGATTTATATTAGGATGGATCCCTTTCAGTATTGGAGACCTTTTCTATGGTTTCCTGGTACTGGTGCTGATCTACCGTATCAGCGGTTTTATCCGGCTGGCGGTAAAAAAACAGTTGAACCGGCAGTATTTTATTAAAGCTCTTCAGCAGGGGATCTTCTTTTTCCTGTTCATCTATGTCTCATTCAATTTGTTATGGGGGTTGAACTATAACAGGCAGGGAATAGCGGTTCAGCTTGGTCTGAAAGTGCAGCGATATTCACTGGCAGATCTGGATACGCTGACGCAAACGCTCAAAAGCCGGTTGAATACGTATGCGGAGCAGGCCGGACCGGAGCGCCGTGACTCTGTGCGGAAGAAAAAAGACCTGTTCAGGGAAAGTGCAGCGATCTATGATGGCGTGTCAACAGAACATCCGTTCCTCGCTTATGGTCCGAGATCATTAAAACCTTCTATTTTCAGTTACCTGGGAAACTACCTCGGATTCCAGGGGTATTACAATCCATTTTCGGGCGAAGCCCAGGTAAATACAACGATCCCGCCTTTCCTGGAGCCTTTTGTAAGCTTGCATGAGATCGCTCACCAACTCGGTTACGGCAAGGAGAATGAGGCCAATTTTGTGGCTTTCCTGGCCGGCCGGCAGAGCCGGTTGCCCTTGTTCCGGTATTCCATGTACTTCGACCTGTTCAATTATTCTTATGGTGAAATGCGCCGGAGAGATACTGCCATGGCAAAATCGTTACGCGAAAATCTTCATCCTGTCGTGATCGCCGATATCCGCGAACAGCGCGCATTCTATCAGCGTCATCGTAACCCGGTAGAAAATTTTGTGTCATGGGGATACGGAAATTTTCTCAAAGCGAATAACCAACCCGGCGGAAAAGAAACCTATAATGAAGTGGTGGCGTGGCTGATCGCGTACTATAAGAAATTTGGGGTAGAGGCGCTGTAGAGGGCTAAGTCAAAAGTAAAAAGTAAAAAGTCAAAAGTCAAAATGACACTCCGTGATTGCGGGGCGAAGAACTATAGTTACGGAGTGGTAGTGTGACTGTTGACTTGTTACTTTTGACTTCAAATCTGTTCTTCCACATCATGCTCTCAATCGGTTTATCCGGTTGTCCGCTGTATTTAGCGTTCTTTTTCTGGTTGTATTTTACCTCGATCTCGCCGTCGACGGGGAAATAAATCAATTGGCCAACGGGCATTCCGTGGTAGACTTTCACCGGTTGCTTTACGGAGATCTCCAGTGTCCAGTGTCCGCAGAAGCCGACGTCACCCTTGCCAGCTGTGGCGTGGATATCGATGCCAAGACGGCCGGTTGAAGATTTCCCTTCCAGGAAAGGAACGTGGGCATGTGTTTCGGTGTATTCCAGCGTCACGCCGAGGTAGAAGATATGCGGGTAAAGG
>JBEVKW010000374.1:0-10563 GCA_040509495.1 Chitinophagaceae bacterium
TAATAGTTGCTTTGGGGCCAATTCCGTTCGTATAAACGTCATCATACCTTTTATTCCTGTAGCAGGAAAAATGATAATAGCCGCGCGCAGCGAGGAAGTCATTCGAGCCTAAATACTGGAAATCTGTTTTTAAACGGTTATCCAGGGGAGTGGCGGGCTCTGCCGGATGTGGGAAAGAAGCATTGTCATCCCAATGTGCGGGCAATGTTGGTGCCATCATATTCACCACGCGCATATCGGTGCGTCCCCAACCTGGATAGGTGAGGTAGTCACCGGCTTCCATATACCATTTGCTGGTTCCGTCCATCTGGATGATCCATGAAGAGGTCATGCCTGCATCGGCAAAGGTTTTTACCCTGGCCCAATCAACGGCAGCCAATTCTGTCTTATTCCTGGGAAGATAGGCCAGGATGCGGGCAGCACAGGTATTGATGATCCTTTTGAAATTATCGCCGGATACATCTGCGGGCGTTCCCAACCAGCTTGCAGGAATGGTGAAGCTTCCGTCGGTCAGCGCAATTGCTTCGGACAGGTAGCCGACTGCTGCGGTAGCTACGTCTTTGTAAGGACTTGCAGTTGCAAGCGTACCTTCTGCTGTCTTTGTATCATCCACGATATGTACCCGGTCGAACACCAGGGCCATATTTCCGTAGGCGAGTCCCAAAGCGAATTTCGCAAATGCTTTCGCACGTGCATCACCGGAACCTCCTATCACGACCCCTGAACCGAGTGCTTTCAAAACGTTGGATGCTGTAACGATCGATGAGTAGTAACGGTCGTAGGTGTATTTTAACTGACCGGCGTTTGCATAAGCCGGAGAGTTATTCCAGGCTACATCCCTTGGTTCAAAAGACAGGTCACGCATGCCAAAGTTGCCCCACGAACAGGTAGCATGATCGGCCGCGGTTGCCAGCATGGCTTCCACCCCGCTTGCATAGTGCTGTCCCTGGAAAATAGTATTGAACATCGCTGATGCAACGCTTTCCACGTCAGCACCGGTATTGTAGACGATGCCGGAATTCGGGTGGTTCTCATTCTCAACATCCATCTTCTTACAGCCGAATAACAGGCCTGAAGCAGCGATGGCGATTAATAAGAATTTATTGATCTTTTTCATGTTTAAAAGCTTTTTCATTTACAAATTAATTCCCAGGGAGAATGATACGGTACGGTAGATAGGGTTCGCTCCGATACCATCAATCGGCTGACGCACTGTTCCTACTTCGGGATCATATCCTGAGTAGCCAGTGAAAGTGTGAAGGTTCCGTCCTACTGCTTTAATGGTAATGCCTTTGATCGTACCATTGAGGAAATTGTTAAATGCTCTTGCCGGGATGGTATATCCTAAAGCCACTTCTCTTAGTTTCAGGTAGCTGCCATCTTCTACCCAATATGAGTTTGCAAAGTTTGCATCATACATGCCTACGCTCCAGTAAGAGGCTGCTTTTTTCTGACCATCGGGAACATCGGCCATATCCTGCAGTTTGCTGACGTTATTGAATGCCATACGCTGGCCATTACTGTTGTAGATGTCGCCGCCATTCTTCCAGTCAAGCAGGAAGTAGAGAGAGAAGCCTTTATAGTTAAGAGTATTGGCGAGTCCCATATTGAATTTGGCGTTACCATCTCCGATCTTGCCCAGCCATACTGAGCCATTTTCCTGGTAAAGGATCGGTCTTTCATTATTGGTTCCCTCTGTTCCTGCGAGGATAACATAACCTTCGCTGTTCACCACATAGTCTGTGATAGCTCCGCCTGCAGGCAATTGTTTTCCCATCTGGTCAAGTGAGCGGACCATCTTATGGCCATAGATAGCACCATACACTTCTCCTGGTTCAACACGGAAAGCATTAACATCACCGCTTTGAGGAGAGAGCCAATAGGCCGGGATTGGCAATTCGGTGATCCTTTGGCGAACGCGTGAGAACACAATGTTGGAGTTCCAGGAGAAATCTCTGTTAGTGATCCAGTTCGCGCCGAGTGTGAATTCAAGTGTTTTCGATTCAACTTTGCCGGCATTTTGCCACTGCCTGTTGTAACCAAAGTTCAGAAACGGAACCAATGGTACGCTGAGGAACTGGTCTGAAGTAATGGAGCGGGCATACGTTCCTTCAAAAGTGAATTTCTTCAGGAAGTCCACATTCAATCCGACCTCTGTTTCAGCCGTATTGGATGGCTTAAGCGCCGGGTTACCTGTTTGAGCCGGTGCAGCTGCTCCGCGTGCATTCCATTCAAAGATCTCATACTGCCAGTAAAAACTCGGGCGGATACCTGCGGTACCATATGCAGCACGTACTTTCAATTCGTCAATTCCATTGATGTGAACATCTTTCGAGATCCTGTACGCTCCTGATAACCTGTAATAGGAATTCCAACGGGATTCAGGACCGAAAAGAGAAGATCCGTCATAGCGGAACATTCCATCAAACAGATACTTATCCTTATAATTCAAACCCAGGATGGCAAAATAGTTTTGCGCTCTTTCGTTTGTTTTTTCTGAACCGCCGCCGTTTTGAGTAAGCAGGTTGTCGAAGTTTTCAATATTCACATAGGAGAATTGTGAACCGCTTACACTTGTACTTTCAAAGTGGCGGTCTTCATACAGATAGGAAAGTTTTCCTCTCACATTCAGATCGCCGAACTGTTGAGTGAGATTAAGCGTAACCTGGGTGTTCTGCGTACTTGTTTCGCTGCTGGACTGGCTTAAACTTCCTCCCGTGTATACATAGTTGGCGTTATAAGTGTTTTTAGGGTTTATAGATTCAGCCCTGTTGTTTTCGATCTCAAATGTTTGGGTTACATCAAGGTTGGCCCAGTTGGTGAATTTGAAGTTGGCTGTATAGTTGCCCATCCATCTGCGTGACTGGTTGGTTGCTTTCTGGTTATACAGGGAATAGAGAGGGTTGGTGATCTCGCCATTGAATGGATCGATCCTGAAATTATAATCCGAGCCATCGGGGTTTTGGGCGAAGAGATTTGCGTCTGGCTTCATACGCGCTACGTTATAGAATACGCCGGATGGAGCCTGTACGCTTCTTTTGATGAACAGGTTGGTCGCACTGACTTTCAGCCAGGGTGTTACCTGCTGGTCTATATTGAAACGGAAATTCTGTCTTGAATAGCCATCGCGGTATTTTACAACGCCTTGCTGTTCGTTATTTTCAAAAGAAAGGAAGATGTTATTTCTTTCAGATCTGTTTGATACGCCAACATAGTTGGTATAGGAGATACCGGTCTTGAATACATCACCCGGATTGAAACGATATGTTCCATACGGATTGTCCATGTATCCATCGGCTTTGATCGTCGGCGTTCCCTGGATGGCGCCTGCGCCTGTGTTGGGCACATATCCACCCTGATAACCGGCCGGGTATGTTACGCCTGCGTACTTGGTGTACAATCCCTGAACGGATTCCCAGTCAGAAGCAAGATTGTAAAAATGTGATTTGGATGTTTCATAATAGTGCTGGAGGTTTTGAAAACCTACTTCATTTCTGATGATCACCTGCGGTTTGCCGGAGAGGCCGTCTTTACCGCGTTTGGTTGTAACGGAAAGAACACCATTACCCGCGCGGGAACCATACAATGCGGCCGCAGCTGCTCCTTTTACGACTTCAATGGATTCCACATCATCTACGTTGATATCAGCAAGGCTTCCCTGCATAATGATACCATCGAGAAGAATCAGCGGTGATGCGCTAACGTTGAGAACGTTGTCTCCGCGAAGCAACAGATCTACCTGCTGTCCCGGTGCTCCTCCTACTGAAGATGTTCTGAGGCCGGCAACCTTTCCGGTAAGTGCTGACGAAATGGATAATCCCGGAACGGCTTTAAGTTGCGCTTCATTGACCTTTGTAACAGACACTGTCAGGTTCTTTCTCGAAGTAGAGCCTGCTACGCCAGTGATGACAACGTCTGAAAGAGTCTGGCTTTCATTGGTAAGGGTAACGGAGTAATTAGCATCGGCTCCAACGCTGAGTTCATAGGCGGTATAGCCAACCGCCGAGATCACCAGTGTGGCTCCTGAGCTGGTGTTAAGCGAGAAGGAGCCCTGACCATCCGTAACAGTGCCTGATGAGGCACCTTTGATGGTTACCGAGGCTCCCGGAATGGGTCTGGCATCACCGTCAAGGACCTTCCCGGTGATCTTTTTCTGCTGTGCTGTGGCCGTAATAAAAAAGGCACACATTGCAAGCATCGCAATTGCAAGTTTTCTCATGTGAATGTAGTTTTGATGTTACAGGAAAAAAGTTTGATCTTATGGCAAGACTTCCCGAATGGGCAAACTAGACACCTGCGTAATCAAAAACCACTATGCATACGCGCTCACTGTCCTGACAACACGGACAGTTATGTAAAAGGAAAATATTTTAAAGGGAATATATCGGCTGCTGCCGGAACAATTAAAAGCAAGCAATAGCTATGATCAAATGGCTATAATTATATCTGCATTCCAATTTATGCAACAAAACGATTACTGGCAAAAAAATATGCACCGTTTCTATGTGCCAGCATAAATAATTTGTTACTGGTTCAACGTTACGCCGATCTTCACGCCAAAATCAAACAGGTTTTCTTTGACCGGGTATTTATTTTCAAAACTGGAAAGCAGTTGATAACGGACCTGTGGTCCGATCTGCCACTGGGTATTGCCACGCGTATAATTCACAAATGCCTCAAAGCCTGTGTTCATATTGAAGTTGCGGGTTAACCAGGGAACTTTCGCGTAATTTTTATAATCAGTAGATAACAGGTAAGCACCATTACTGATCACATAAGTAGGTTGTATAGTACCAGCTACACCGAGGCTCGTTTTCTTGTTGCCAAGTACTTTAACCTCAACACCGATCGGAACAGAGATGGAGTAATAAAGATTCTTAAGCCAGTCTGTTCTGTATCCGCTGTAATTACGGTACCGTGTAAATGCGACAACTGAACTGTTTCCCGGAACAGGACTGTTCAGCCCGATTGTGGCCATTTCACCTGAAGAGCTAAAGGCTTTGATATCGTAGCGGTTCACGTTGAACTGAAGACCTGCGCGCAGGTTCACGTTTTTCGTGAGGGGATACCGTGCTGTAAAACCTAGCTGTATGCCGATGTCTGGTTTGTGCGTTACTGCTTTATTTACATCAGTCAGGGCAGGAGAAAACGGAAACCCTGAGCCGATTGCGTTATTAAATGCTGTGTTTACACCCAGTTTGCGATAGCTGACAGTTGGTGTAACGAATATCTGCCAGCTGATCTTTTTGCGTTCACGTTCATGCTTAAATGAATTTACCACGCTTTCAATGGTCAATGGCGGTTCCGGCATGCCCGGCAGTGTGATATTATGTTCGCGACCAGTGGTTTTTTCAGAAATAGCAACGGGGCTGTATAACGGCTCGCTGCCAATGATGCTCAGTGAAGGACTGCCTGCCGGATCTGCCTGCTTTACTCTTGGCGCTGGCAATGACGGCGACGTGCTTTTATCCTGTCTTTCCGCAAGGTCTGTATTGGCCGGAGCGATTGCTGAAGGACGATCAGCTGTTGTGATAATAATAGCTGAGCTTACATCAACAGGTGATATAACCGGCTGCTCACCAATTTGGAGATGCTGCCCGTTTGTATGTTCTTCAGTAAAAGGAAGTATTCCGGGAAGTTTCTTTACTGCTTTTTCTTTTTGTGGGACCTTAACTGCAGATTCTTTTGAAGGAGATTCACTCTCTGTTATGGAATTGCTTGATTTGATAGAGGCGATATCCTGTGATTTTTTTGAAACGGGATACATGTTCATAACCCAGCTTACAGCACCACCAGTCAGCAATAACAGAAACGCCAGTCCGAATCCTGACCATCTGCGGCGTGTATGAAGAGCGTTGTTCACTCCACTCCATACCTTTTCAGATGGAAACATCCGGTACTCGTCAGCATTCTGTTTTACAAACTGCTCAAAATCCCTGTTGCTGTAGTTGCTCTCCATAACCAGTTACTATTTAGGTACGGACTCTACCGCTGGCTGACTGCTGCAAGCCATTCAAAGTCTTGTTTTGGTTTTTGTATAATTCGCTTACGGATCAATATATCTTCAAGCATTGATTTAGCTCTTGTGTACTGGCTCCTGCTGGTGCTTTCTTCGATATCCAATACTGTGGCGATCTCCCGGTGGCTATAACCTTCTACAGCATAAAGATTCAACACTGTTCTGTATCCTATCGGCAGAAGCCGGATGCATTCCACGACCTGCTTTGCCTGTACGATAGCAGGCACACTGTCCTCCCTCACCTGTACGCCGGTCGCATGAATGATGTCAACGCTCTCGTTGAACTTCTTATTTTTCTTCAGGATGTTGATGCAGGTGTGAACCATTATACGCCTGACCCAACCTTCGAATGCTCCGCGGTTCTCGAAAGTGTGCACCTGTGAAAAGACTTTTATAAAGCCTTCCTGGAGCATGTCCTCCGCGTCTTCGCGATTGTGAGCGTATCGATAACATACTGCAAGCATTTTGGCGCTGTACTTATTGTACAGTTCCCTTTGCGCAGACGCTTCGTTGTTCAAACAGCCTTTTAAAATGGCTTCCTCGGTCATATATCCCGTTTGGTTGCCTGTAATTTAGACAATTTTCAAATACAAATGCTGCGTGGACGGATAAATTCAATGATGAATGGCGGATGACCGAAGACCGGTGACAGATGTCCGGCTTCATTGTCAGGAGCCTGCTGAAATGAAAGAAGCCCGCCGGGATTGGCAGGCTTCTTTCATTTCAGCAGGTTCCTGGCGACAGTTACGGTTACCCGTAATCGAGCCACCCTCGGAAAGGCTTCTATATTGATAATCTTCAGGAGATCAACACATTCCCTGTCATTTCTTTTGGAATGGGGAGGCCCATTACCGTCAGGATCGTCGGGGCAATATCACCGAGCTTACCGGAGGCGACATGGCCTCTCCAGGTTTTGTCGATAACAAAAAGAGGCACCAGGTTCAACGTATGAGCCGTATTCGGTGAGCCATCTTCATTGATCATATAGTCGGAGTTGCCGTGATCAGCCGTAAGGAAAACAGTATACCCGTTATTTATCGCGGCGGTGACTACTCTTTCTACACATTTATCGACGGTTTCGACGGCCTTGATCGCTGCGGAGAAGACGCCAGTATGGCCAACCATGTCAGCATTGGCAAAGTTCAGGCAAATGAAATCTGCGGCTCGTTCTTCGATCTTGGGTATAAGTGCGTTGGTGATCTCGTAAGCGCTCATTTCTGGCTGCAGATCGTAGGTGGCTACTTTTGGAGAAGGGACCATAATGCGTTCTTCTCCCTCAAAAGGGGTTTCGCGCCCGCCACTGAAGAAGAAAGATACGTGCGGGTATTTTTCTGTTTCAGCGATGCGGATCTGCTTCAATCCATTCTGCTGAATAATCTCACCTAAAGTATTTTTCAGATCATCATTTTCGAAGACAACGTTGACGTGTTTAAAGCTATGATCGTACTGCGTCATGGTTGTATAATCAAGTGACAGTCGGTACATGTTGAATTCAGGAAAGTCGTTTTGCGTCAGCACCTCCGTGATCTCGCGGCAGCGGTCGGTCCGGAAGTTGAAGCAAAAGACCACATCGTCATTGCTGATAGTAGCCAGCGGTTGCTGGGCTTCGTTGATGATCACTGTTGGTTTGATGAATTCATCAGTGATATCCTGCTGATAGGCCTGTTCTACTGCGGCGATCGCATCCGTGGCTTTTTCTCCTTCGCCTTTTACCAGGGCATCGTAAGCAAGTTTCACGCGTTCCCAGCGCTTATCGCGGTCCATCGCATAGTAACGGCCGCTGACGGTAGCGATCTTTCCTACAGTTTGATTGAGGTGCTGCTGAAGGTCGGTGATAAAGCCGAGCCCGCTTTTCGGATCGCAATCACGCCCGTCAGTGAACGCATGCACATAAACATCCAGCAATCCTTCCGCTTTACAAACATCAATGATCGCCTTTAAATGGTTGATATGAGAGTGAACCCCGCCATTGCTCACCAGCCCCACCAGGTGGAAAGGTTTCCCGGCTGTTTTTGCATGACGGATCGACCTTAACAGTTGTTCGTTTTTGGCAAACATCCCTTCCCGGATCGCTACATTGATGCGCTGAAGCTCCTGGTAAACCACGCGGCCGGCACCCAGGTTCAGGTGGCCTACTTCTGAATTTCCCATCTGCCCGTCAGGTAAACCAACCGCTTCCCCACAGGTGATCAGGGTCGAATTCGGGTATGTTGAATATAAAGACTTTGTAAATGGTGCATCAGCATGTTGGATCGCATCGGCCGATGCAACTTTTCCTAATCCCCAGCCGTCCATAATGATCAGGATTGCTTTTTTTTGTGTCATCAGATAATTATTGTTTAGGTTAGTACAAATTCAGTGAATTATCGGTAAGAACGCGTTGTAAATCTACAGATGATTCATCTATTTCGACATAATAGCAATAAAACTAGCGGATTTTATTATTTTAGTATCCGCGTGTTCAGAACCGCATGGCACGTTTTTCTAATTAAGCATTACCTGTGAAAAGCAAAAAAAATATGAAAGCGATATTTACTTCATTCTTACTTGCTGCTGTTGTACTTTTTTCATCCTTTGATCAGCCTGCAACGATCGATGGGGTGATCAGTGCATTGAAATCAGGCAACGCTCCCGAATTGTCCAAGTATTTTGACGACAATGTGGAGCTTACACTGCCTGTTAAGACCGACAGCTACAGCAAAGCGCAGGCTCAGCTCGTTCTGCGCGACTTTTTCGCCAACAACGGGGGCGTAAAGAATTTTGAATTGAAACATAAAGGCGATTCACCGGGTGGTCACTATTGCATCGGCACGCTGCAGACCAAATCCGGCAATTTCAGGGGGCATGTATTCCTGAAAACCAAAGGGAATAAAGAAGTTGTAAAAGAGATCCGCTTCTCTTCGATAGAGTAAGCCGTAAAATACTTTATGATGGGTTAGCCTTCCGCGATCAAGTTCGGGAAGGCTTTTTTATTTTTGCTCCATGAATTTTGATCAGCAACTGGCGCATCTCGTAGAAGAGGCCCTTAAAGAAGATATCGGGGATGGAGATCATTCCACCCTTTCCTGCATCTCAAAAGACGCAAAAGGGAAGGCAATACTTAAGATCAAACAGGAAGGGATCCTGGCCGGTGTGGATGTGGCACAGAAGATCTTTCAGCTGCAGGAACCCGGTGCAGAATTCTCTATTCACAAAAAGGACGGGGAATTGATGGCGTTTGGGGAAACTGCTTTCGAGGTCGAAGCCCGTGTGCACACGATACTTTCCTGTGAACGTCTTGTACTGAATTGCATGCAACGCATGAGCGGTATTGCAACGCTCACCCGGCAGTATACGGACAAATTGAAAGGTTACAAAACGCGTGTGCTTGATACAAGAAAAACAACACCCAATTTCAGGTTGCTCGAAAAAGATGCAGTGAAGATAGGAGGAGGAGTGAATCACCGTTTTGGGCTCTATGATATGATCATGCTGAAAGATAATCATATCGATTACTGCGGCGGAATAGAACAGGCGATCGACAAAGCAAGCAGGTATGTGGCTACAGAAAAGCCCCATCTAAAGATTGAAGTGGAAACCAGAAATATAGCCGATATAGAAAAAGTGGTCAGAGCAGGAAAAGGGAAAGTGTTCCGCATCATGCTGGATAACTTTACGCCCGCACAGATCTCAGAGGCGGTTAAACTGATCGGTGAAGATTTCGAGACCGAAGCGAGTGGCGGTATCAACCTTGATAATATCGAAGAATACGCTCAGACCGGCGTTGATTATGTAAGCGTTGGCGCATTGATCCACCAGGCGAAAAGCGTTGACCTGAGCCTTAAAGCGGTTACGGAGAGTTAAAGGTTGAAAGTTTAAAGATTAAGAGTTAGAAGTCGTGTTGTTACTTTTAAACTGTGAACTGTGAACCTCTCAAACTTCTAAACATCTCTCTAACACTATGAGTAAAAAGAATAAAGCGGATAATAAGGGATTTGTATACAGTACTGATCCGGACTTCAGATTTGAAGAATCAGCAGAAGAGACCAATACCCTGCCTGCTGCGCAGCAGAAATTGCGGATCCGGTTAGACACAAAACAGCGTGCCGGGAAAGCAGTGACATTGATAGAGGGATTTGCAGGAAAGGACGCGGATCTGCAGGATCTCGGAAAAAAGTTAAAGGCTTTTTGTGGCACCGGAGGCTCTGCAAAAGATGGAGAGATCATTGTTCAGGGAGATCACCGGGACAAAGTATTGCAGTGGTTACAAAAACAAGGATATAAACAGGCCAAAAAAATATAGCATGAAAGATCATCAAACCATCGGATATGATCAGTAATCCCTGGGTCTTATGCGGCATCGGTGTGATCTTTTGCCTGTCCGGAGTTTATTTTTTCTTCAGGAATATTTTTGAAGAAGATCGTTCAATAGGATGGCCGATCATTGTCATGTTGATGGGGATTACGTTGATTGCAATGGGTAGCTACCAGTACATTTATCATCCCTCGATGAACTAAATTTTACCGTATTTGCAAAAAATAACAGCAAAAAGCCCTGTTCATTT
>JBEVKW010000375.1:0-3390 GCA_040509495.1 Chitinophagaceae bacterium
ACGGTCAACGGTCAACGGTCAACGGTCATCGGTCATCCCCTCTACGCCCATGCTCCCCAATCAACCTTCACCTCAATATCCGGATGAATGCTTTTTGCAACAGGGCAGGTGTCGCCGGTATGTTTCAGAATGGTTTTTGTTTTTTCGTCAAGATTTTGCAGGGATGCTGGTATATGAAATGTTAATTCTATTCCGCCAACGCGGCGGGGATCAGCTTTCATTATCTTTAGAACGTCTACCTGGATGCCATCAAGATCGAAGTCCATCGTACGGGCTTTAATGCCCATTACGGTTACCATACAGGTGGCAAGGCTGGTCGCCATCAGGTCGGTAGGAGAGAAGCGTTCGCCTTTGCCGTTGTTGTCGGTCGGCGCATCCGTTTCGAAATTTGAACCGCTTTTCAAATGGGTACAGGTGGTACGGAGCCCGCCATTGTAAACTACTGTTGAGGTCATTTCAATTTTTGCCCTAAATTTACGTTATAACCAAGAGTTAACCTCTTTGTAATTTTAATCAAATGAACGAATCTGTGAAGAAACTAAGCCTCTCCGTTGTCGTTTTATTGCTTGCAATTGCAGCTATGTCGCAAGACAGGCGTGAATCCCGGAATGAGAAAAAGGAAGCGAAAAGGCAAAAGATAAATGAGTTGATCCGCCAGGCTGAAGAAGGAGTGCTTGTGTATCATAAGCAAAGTGTTTTTGGTATCCAGCTCCGCACCAATGGTTATGGCGCTTTTTACGAATATGGAAAAATGAAGAGCAACCGCAAGACAAATCTGTACCGGATCGATTTTGCGGAGATCAAAGAGAGTAAGGAAGAAAAAGCTGTTCAGATCAGTGCCATATTCGGAAATCCCTTTATATACGGCAAGCGTAATTATTTTTACCCCGTTACCCTGGGATTCGGGCAGCAATACGTGTTCGGTCAAAAAGGCAATAAGAACGGCGTAGCCGTCACCGGCGTTTACTATGCAGGTGTGGCGCTCGGTCTTCTCCGCCCTTACTACCTGACGGTTGACGATCCGCAGCAAGGCGTCCGCGATATCAAATACAGCGCCCAGGACAGTTTGTTGTTTACCGACCCTTCCGCTATCCGCGCAGGTGGCGGCTTCAGCAAAGGCTGGGGAGAGATCAAAATCAAACCAGGTGCCTTTGCAAAAGCTGGCCTCCGGTTCGACTGGGGGCGTTTCAATGAAAGTGTTTCAGCCCTTGAAGTGGGACTGAGTGCCGATTTTTATCCCGGCAAAATCCCCATTATGATCTATCAGAAAGAGAGACAGCTCTTTATGCAGGGATATGTGGCGTTCGTCTTTGGAAAGCGAAAGTGAACCTTTGAGGGTTTGTATTCGTTATCTTCCTAAATCCCACGTATTTTTGCAATTATGACCGAACTTCCAGTTGTACCCGCAGTAAATGAAAAGGCCAGGGTTAAAAAACCTGATTGGCTCCGGGTGAAATTACCTATCGGAGAAGAATACAAGCACGTTCGCGGGCTTGTTGACACACATAAATTACATACCATTTGCGAAAGCGGTAATTGCCCGAATATGGGCGAATGCTGGGGTTCCGGCACCGCGACTTTCATGATCCTCGGAAATGTCTGTACCCGAAGCTGCGGTTTCTGTGCCGTTGCGACCGGCAGGCCCGAGCCGGTGGATTGGGACGAGCCGCAGCGCGTGGCAGAAGCCATTCACCTGATGAAAGTGAAGCATGCGGTGATCACTTCGGTTGACCGCGACGAATTGAAAGATGGCGGTGCCGCTATCTGGTACAATACCATCAGGGCCGTTAAAACGCTCAATCCTGACACTACACTCGAAACACTGATCGGCGATTTTAAAGGCAACAAACCCGATATTCAACGCGTGATCGAGGCTGCGCCTGAAGTAGTGTCCCACAATATTGAAACCGTAGAACGCCTCACCCGCAAAGTTCGTATCCAGGCGAAATACTGGCGCAGCATGGAAGTGATCCGCACCTTGAAAGAAGGCGGGCGCCGAACCAAAAGCGGGATCATGCTCGGCCTGGGCGAAACAAAGGAAGAAGTGATCCAGACACTCAGGGATCTCTACGATAATGGCTGCGATGTAGTGACCATCGGGCAATATCTTCAACCAACACAAAAACATTTACCTGTTCAACGTTTCGTGCACCCGGACGAATTTGCTGAATACCGCGAGATCGGTTACAGCCTGGGGCTCGACTATGTGGAAAGCGGCCCGCTGGTCCGTTCTTCTTATCATAGCGAACGCCATGTATTCGCGGGCCTGGGACGTAAGCAATGGGAGATGGACAAGAAAGTTCCTGCGTTATAATCACTGCAAAAACTGTTCATGAAACGGATCGGTTTAATCCTGTCAGTTATCATCGTTCTTGTTTGTTCTGTGTCATCCATGGCACAGAATAACATGAAATGGGTGAATGTTGATTCAGCATTCGGTCCGTTGCCTTCATCGGTACATGTGTTCCGCTCTGCTGATCTGCTCGATGGCAAACCGAATATTGCATATTATGTGATCGCAGATCTGAAGGATAAGCATCTCCAATTTACAGCCGACACCACTCTTGCAAGAAGATTTACACCGAAACAGTTTTATGAGCGGAATGAGCAGCCGCTTGTGGTAGTGAATACAACGTTCTTTTCTTTTGCTACGAATCAGAATCTGAATACGGTGATCATGAATGGAAAGCAGGTTGGATTTACTGTTCATTCGATTCCGGGAAAGGGAAAAGATACATTGACTTACTTTCATCCTTTCGGAAGTGCGCTGGGTATATCGAAGAAAAGGAAGGCGGATATCGCATGGCTTTACACCGACTCTTTAAGTCGATGGCCTCTATCCTGGGATCACCCGGTTGAACCGAAAACTACAACGACGACAGCACTCCGACCTTATATTCCGGAAAAAGAGATTACCCAAATGGTGAAGAAGTCTGATCGTGAATTAAGAAGAACGGGAGATAAATGGAAAATGCAAACGGCTGTAGGTGGTGGGCCGGTTGTGGTGAAAGATGGAGCGGTGAGTGTTTCCAACAATAGTGAGATGAAGTTTTCAGGGAAGGCGATCGATGACAAACATCCGCGTACAGCGATGGGTTATACCCGCGATAATCAACTTATCATACTTGTGATTGAAGGAAGAAATCCCGGAGTGGCAGAAGGTGCGTCGCTTATACAGGAAGCGTTGATACTGCAGCAACTCGGTTGCTGGGAGGCGTTGAATTTGGACGGGGGAGGGAGTAGTTGTTTGCTGGTGAATGGAAAGGAAACGATCTGGCCTTCGGATAAGGGAGTGGAGAGACCGGTACCAGCGGTTTTCATTATTAAATAGATTGGCGTAGGAGTATCGCAAAGAGCGCAAAGAACCGCAAAGTTCGCGAAGATCATTCC
>JBEVKW010000376.1:0-11074 GCA_040509495.1 Chitinophagaceae bacterium
ATAATGTAGCGATCAGTGTTATTAATGGAGAAAATAAAGCGGCTCTACCGGGCGCAACGCTTACGTGGAAGCAGGCCGGTAAATCTTTTATAGCAGACAGTTCGGGCAGGATCAATCTCTCCTCCATTCCGGACGGCACCCATACGTTTCTAATTTCTTTTGTAGGCTTTGAACAGAAAAGCCTGCAGCTGAAATTTCCGCTTGAAGGGAGCGCACTCATCAGCGTTGAGATGCAAACACACGAAGAAGAAGAGGAAGAAGAAGTGATCGTCAGTGCGACTCGCACCAGCCGCACGATCGCCAATCAGCCAACAAGGATTGAAGTGATCTCGGGTGAAGAACTCGAAGAAAAAGGCAATATGAAACCCGGAGATATCCGGATGGTACTGAACGAGAGTACCGGTATACAAAGCCAGCAAACATCCGCCACATCGTACAATGCGGGAATCAGGATCCAGGGGCTCGAAGGACGTTATACCCAGATCCTGAAAGACGGCTATCCCTTGTATGCCGGCTTCTCCGGTGGTTTATCGATCCTTCAGATCGCGCCGCTTGATCTGAAACAGGTTGAAGTTATTAAAGGATCTTCCTCGACGTTATATGGTGGCGGTGCCATCGCCGGACTGGTCAACCTCGTATCGAAAACCCCTGGCGCTGAACGCGAACTCAATTTCCTTGCTAATGGAACAAGCGGTGGCGGATTGGACCTGAGCGGATTTTACAGCGAGCGCTATGGGAAGATCGGTCTCACCGTCTTTGGCTCACGGAATAGTAACGCTGCATTCGATCCCGCCGATATCGGCTTTACAGCCATCCCGAAATTCGAACGATATTCGATCAACCCGCGATTGTTTGTGTACGGAAAGAAAACAACGGCTGATATCGGACTGAGCTATATCACGGAAGACCGGCTCGGGGGAGACATGGACTATATAAAAAATAATACGCCCGGTTTTTATGAACGAAACAATACCGACAGAATTACCGGGCAGTTCGGCATCCTTCATCGCCTTAATGACCAGGCTACGCTTCAACTGAAAAGCAGCTACACCCATTTTGATCGTACGATCGCTATTCCCGGTTATACATTTGACGCCTTACAGAAATCATCTTTCACCGAATTTACCTGGAACAGAAAAGCCGGGAACATGGATTGGGTGATCGGGGCCAATGTATTGACAGATGCACTTAATGAGAAGCCTGCCAATCCGGATCCGCTTCGCAGTTACCGCCTGAATACATATGGCATTTTTATACAGAATGCATGGTCTGTTACAGAAACGTTCACACTGGAAACAGGCCTTCGCGGAGATTATCTGAATTCAGAAGATGTTGAGTTGCTTCCGCGTCTATCGGCAATGATACGCATACATCCGAAGATCACCGTTCGCGCAGGAGGCGGTTTTGGTTATAAGGCGCCAACCGTGTTTACCGAAGAAGCTGAAAGAAATCAGTTCCGGCATATTCTTCCAATCGATATCAATCGTACCCGAAATGAAAGGTCCGTTGGCGGTAATGCAGACATCAACTACCGCACAAATTTCGGAGAACTTGGATTCAGCATCAATCACCTGTTCTTTTATACCCGGCTCAACCGGCCATTGGTACTGGTTAGTGCAGGTGGCGGAATGATACAGTTTGAGAATGCGACCGGATATCTGGAAACAAAAGGAATGGAAACAAATTTGAAGCTAACCTGGCACGACTTCAAATTATTTATAGGGTATACATATACCGATGCAAATACGCAGTTCAATGCCAAACAGTGGCTCCCGCTCACTGCAAGACACCGGCTGAATAACGTGTTGATGTATGAAGTAGAAGAAAAATGGAAGCTGGGCCTGGAAGCCTACTATTACAGCAAGCAGCGATTGAATGATGGAAGTTCCGGCAGGTCTTACTGGATCACCGGATTTATGGCTGAAAGGATTTGGGAGAAAATCTCCCTGTTTGTGAATTTTGAAAACTTCTCAGATACAAGGCAGACGAAATTCGGACCGATCTATTCCGGTACAAGGCAGCAGCCCGTGTTCACAGATATTTTTGCACCAGTGGATGGGTTTGTAGTGAATGGCGGAATAAAACTGAGATGGTAGAAAGCTGCCTGGGGCGTCTCAACCTTAAAGATCTAAAATAATGTCCTGCCCACTTACCGCCCCTGCTCTTGCCGGAAAACAAACCGGTAAGAAGCAGGGGCGGTAAATTTTGTGGCAATAAATGTGTCCTGTTATTCGGTTCGCTTCTTCTGATAAAAGTAATCGTACTTCTCCGCTTTTCCTGTCTGCAGTTCTATCAGCAGGAGAATATTACAGTCATCTCCGGTCAGTTCTTTGTTATCTTCCGCTGTAATGATGAGTTGCTTTCCTGTAAAAATATAATTCGCCCATTCTGTTAAACCTGTATCATAGGTCCACCCGGTTTTTCCGTCGATGGTAAGTTTTGACAGCAGGATCTTTCCATTATTGCCTACTTCATTTTTATAGATGAGCAGAAAGGACCCATCGGAAAGGCGTAGCGGCTTACCGGTTTCATTGCTGGTAAGAAAGCCACCGTTAAGGAAATGTTCATGAGGGTTTGGTGTTACAGCTTGTTCGCGATGGATCACCATTTCGCCGCGCGTGTTCGGAGTATAAGTAGTGATGTAACAAAGTCTGCGTGCGGCATCATTGTAAGCCGCCTGGTAGCTTACCCTGTCAGATAATTCCTCCATTTCATCCTCGGCATAAATGCCGATCCATTGGCCATTGGTCGTATCCGCATTCAGTTTTGCCTGTGTGAATTGAAATCTTTTTTGAAGAGAAGCGGCCCGCGTTTCCAGTTCTTCCACTGATCGCCTGTTATCATCAAGCTCTCTTCGTAGTTTATCGAGACTGTCTCTGTTCTTGTACAGTGAATCCCGGCTTTTATAGAATTCGTTTGTGTATTGCTGATACGTCCGGAAGTCGATTTCCTTTGCCGCTAATCTTTTTGATGGATTACGCAGTTTCTCTTCCATCAGTACTGCCTGCCGGGCATTGCTTTCTGCGATCAGTTGATCCAGTTCTTTGATGCGGGCTTTGATCGCGGTTTCTTTTAAGGGGTGTGTGGTTGCCAGAAATGTTTGTCCGTCTATTACCCATCTCGACCCATTCTTCGCCGTGAGATACAGCCGTTGTTCAACATTATCGAATTCATAGAACCTTTCTTCTGCGGGAAAGCCTCCTTTAAGAGCGGGGTTTTTGTCCTCCAGTTCTTTAACTGTTGCAACCGTTTGAAGGGTGAATGGATCGAATACGATGGGTTCATTGATATATGCCCAAACAAACTTGCCGGCTGCTCCCATGATCTTTACCGGGTGATTTTTGATCTCGCTATGCGCAATGATTTGTTTTTCGTTCAGTTTTTCGCCGGTAATGGCGTCATTTATCTGCAGGCTGTATGTTGTATTAACTGATTTACTTGTAAAACCACCGCTTTGTGTATAGGAGGTTGTTTTGTCAAATTTTACAATGGAGAAAACGATCTCCTTATTCCCTTCTTTAAAATAGAGAACCTTCGGCAGAATGGATCGCTCATCGTATTTGGAGAGGCAGCCCCGGAGAAGGAACATAAAGCCAAGTACCAGGAGGCCCATGAATAACAACAGCGACAGGGTAAACTTTACCGGGAGGGTCATGTTCAATATTTGCCGCAAGATAGGAACGGGTAAAAATGCAGGGAAGTAAGGATATGTGAATGGTGGTTTTTGCAGAGTAGAACGGAGATACTATTAGCAGGGTTGCTTCCATCGTCGGCAGCTTAGGGTGAAAATGCCGCCGTAGCAATGCAAAGAACCGCAAAGGCCGCATGGATCCTTCCGTTATAGGAGATCGCTTTGCGCCCATTGCGGTTCTTACTGTTCTTAGCGTTGTTCGTACGCCAGCTGACTTCTTAAGATTGATTGATCCCATCGCGTAAGCAAAGTTATTGCGATCAGAATCTTACCCTCCTGTTCCGGTCATCATCATTTCTGTTGTTGCGGGCATCCCTTTCTTCACGAATGGCGATCCGGCCATTACGATCTACAGAAATATCAACACTGTTTCTGTTCAGGGTAAAGGTAGCACTGTTTACCAGCTTCTTTTGTTTGCTGAATAAACCATTCTTTAATTCATAAACTTTTACCGTATGACGGCCATTTTTGTTGAGCAAAGAGATATCCATTACAGAGCCGAGTGAGCTCGCGTAGCTTCTGCCATCAATGACTACTTCATATCTTTTGTCTGCCGTAAGCGTAACAGAAGGCTTGCGATCCGCAGCAAAGATGCTTATTGTAAAAAGGCTGACGAAGGCGAGTGTAAAGATCTTTTTCATAAAAAATGTTTTAGTGGTTATAAGATGCTTGATAAAGATCAAAGCAGATGCCAGCGTGCCAAAAACGATCTAAGGAAACGTTAAGGCAAAGGTTATTTAAGGTTAACGGATATTGGTACAGGTTAATGCTTTTTGTTGTCTTAGGATAATACAGATGCGTTCTGTGTCTGCCAGATTTGTATATTTAAGTATCAATAACTGCTATGAATAAGCGATTGCTGTCTGTTTTACTGGTACTGGTTGCCGTGGTAGCCATTCTTTGCTGTTGCAATGGCAACAGTGAAAGCAAAGATATCAGGGGTGCAAACTTTATTGGGTCGGCCAGCTGCGCCACCTGCCATAAGGCGATCTATGAATCTTACATTTCAACTGCGCATTATAATACTTCCAGGCCTGCGTCCGATTCAAGTGTATTGGGAAGCTTCTCTTCGCCGGATAACAGTTTCAATTTTTTGAATGGGATGAATGTAGTAATGGAGAAACGGGATAGCGGTCTTTTCCAGGTGGCTTATTTGAACGGCCAATTCCAGGAAGCACATCGGTTTGAGATAGCGATCGGATCGGGCAGAAAAGCACAAACACATGTTTATTTTAAGGGTGATCAATACTATCAGTTGCCGGTCTCTTACCTTGTATCGGCGCATAATTGGGCCAATAGCCCGGGTTTTCCGGCGAGCCATCCGCGGTTTGACCGGATCGTAAATACTGCTTGCTTTGGCTGCCATACTTCCAAGACCGTGATCAGAAATATCCAGGAAAAGGGAACCGGTTTTACAGAGCATTTTGAAAAAGGACAGGTGATCTATGGTGTGGATTGTGAAAGATGTCACGGCCCGGCTGCCGATCACGTCGCATTCCATAAGGAAAATGCCGGGGAAAAACAGGGCCGGTTCATCACAAGGATCGATACGCTGAAAAATCAGCAAAAGCTCGATATGTGTGCTGTTTGCCACTCCGGACTGAAACCTGCGATACAATCCATCTTCAATTTCAGACCTGGCAGTTTGCTGAAAGATTATTACTATCCTGATTTCAACCGTCCGAAAGTAAGCGAGCTTGATATTCACGGTACACAATACCAGTTGTTCAGCGCAAGCCAATGTTTTATACAAAGCAAAGACATGAACTGTTCATCCTGTCATAACCCACATGCAACCGAAAGAACGGATCTGAAAGTCTTTTCTCAGCGCTGTATGAATTGCCACAAAGAAGCAGATCATACTTTCTGCACGAATGCCACTATCCCAGCTGCCACCTTAAAGCAAAACTGCATCGACTGCCACATGCCCGCCCTTCCTTCCAAAGCCATTACGCTGCTGACCAACGGGCAAACAAAACCAACCGCTGATTCCATCAGAACGCACCTGGTTGGGGTATACAAACCTGATGTGAAGGGCGTGATCGAATTGGTGACAGGTAGAGCGAATGGAAAGTAATGTCCGCAATTTAAATATGTCAAATTTCATAAGGTCATTTCCGGAAGGTGAACCGCCTGTACAAAAAATATTCATGGATAGAGGTTTGATTTGAATTGTATGTAATTTGCGTTTCAAATTAAATGTAATGGCCGGAGGTTATTTTGAAGATGTTCGTTTTGAGGGAAATGATTTTACTGCGAAGCCATTAGCTGTTGGAGTTTACGAAGGCTGTTCGTTTACCAACTGCAATTTTGCGGATGCTAATATCTCTTTGATACAGTTCATTGATTGCGTCTTCCGTTCCTGCAATCTCAGCATGGTAAAAGTCGGCAATACCACCTTTAATGGTGTGGAGTTTGACGAGTGCAAGATCCTTGGGGTGAATTTTGAAACGAGTAATATGTCATTATTCAAACCTTCCTTCACCAGATCGGTACTCAATTACTCTTCATTTTATAAATGCAACCTTAAGAAAGCCCGTTTCCCTGACTGTGTTTTTCATGAGAGCGATTTCACTGAAACGGATCTTACAGAAGCGGCATTCATCAATTGCGATCTCCTTAATGCAAAGTTTGAAAGAAGTGTGCTGGAGAAAGCTGATTTTCGTTCGGCAATAAACTATTCCATTGATCCCGAATTGAACAAGATCAAAAGAGCAAAATTCTCCTTTCCTGCAGCGGCGGGCCTGCTTGATAAGTATGATATTACGATAGATTGATCTAAGCAGGTACGTTCTTTTTTAAAGATGCCAGGTATGCATGATTGGTAAGATCGAGCTGCAGTGGCGTGATCGATACATAATCATTCTCAACGGCCCACCGGTCTGTTCCTTCTTCTGCCGGCTCCAGTGGCATTACTGAAAACCAGTAGTGCTTTCTTCCCATAGGATCCATATCCGGTTTGATGATACCATCATAAAGCCGGACCGATTGGCTGGTCCAAATGATCCCTTTCGGATCCGCGGGTAAATTAACATTAAAAAGGGCAGGACCGGGCACGTCGATAAGCATGTCCAGCACTTTCTTGACAAAAGGCTTCAGCCGGTCAAAATCGGGACCATTCTTACCTACGGGAGTACTAAAGGCAATGCCTGTGATGCCGAGCAACACAGCTTGCCTGGCTGCGGCAAGTGTTCCCGAATGCCAGAGCGAGTTACCGAGATTGAGTCCCATGTTTATTCCCGACAACACAAGGTTCATATCGGCATGCAGGTGTGTTCCCAGTGCCACACAATCAGCGGGTGTTCCGTTGACCCTGAATGCTTCGGCGTGATTGAACGGGATAGGCGATGTTTTGTAGGAGAACGGGCGCGAATGCGTTACAGCATGCCCCATAGAAGATTGTTCCACATCAGGTGCCATTACGGTCACCTGCCCGAATGCTGCGGCAGCTTCTGAGAGTGCCATGATACCCGGACTGTATATCCCATCGTCATTGCTTATTAATATTCTCATGCAGATATGCGTCACATTATTGTGCCAGTTTATTCATGGTATCATTTTTTCATAATTAGAAATATGAGTAAGAATGTATTGTTATTATATAATCCTGGTGCCGGTCATGGTAAACATGATGAGGAGGATCTGAAGCAGGCGATAGAAGCTGCGGGTCATAAATGTGAAATACGTTCAGTAAAGGAGAAGGGATGGGAGGATATCCCGAAGAAAACAGACTGGCTTGCAGTGGCCGGGGGCGATGGCACTGTCCGGAAAGCCATGCGCGTGATACAGGAAAGGGAAGCGCATGAGCGCGACTGGCCATTGGGAATTATCCCACTTGGCACCGCCAATAATGTGGCGCGTTCGGTAGGCTGTGATGCGCCACTTGCAAAACTCATAGAAAGCTGGGGCGGGAAATCTACAAGATTTAATACAGGAGTGGTGAAACATGCTGAAATCGAGTCCCTGATGTTTGAAGCTGCCGGTTTTGGTTTGTTTGCAGAACATATTCTTGATATGAAACGAAACCCTCCGGAGCCGGAAGACAAACCACTGGAAGAAAAATTGAAAGACGGATGCATCGCATTGTTGAAAGTGGTGAAGAAATATGAACCGCGTCATTACCGCATCGAGTCGGAAGGATTCCGGCGGGAGGGAGAGTATCTTCTTGTACTGGCCATGAATACGCCGATGATCGGACCTAACCTGCTGTTCGCGCCACAGGCTGACCCGGGTGATAGCCTGCTGGACCTGGTAATGATCGGGGGAAACGAACGGCATAAGCTGGAGGAATACCTGGAGAGGAAAATAGCGGGAGAGGAGCCTGCCCTGGACACAGAAACGATCCGGGTGAAAAAGGTCGTGATCTATTCGTCAGATAAAAGATTTCATGTAGAAGACAAGCTTTTCGAAACGGATGGCGTTTCCGGGGTGGAGATCAGGGTGAATACAGATCCGGTCAACGTTTTTTCTCCCCAGCATAACGCCGCTCAGCCAGGGCTGGATTAATCTAAACATCATTAAATGCCCCGATGAGATTTTGCTGACGGCGATCTGTGTTCAGCTACGACTGGCAGTATGCTCAATATTTTATTGGTAAAAGTCAAAGCCGTCACAACATCTTACTGAATGATCCGCATTCAAATTGATGTTGTGACGTTGTTTTTCAGAAAACAAGTGTAAAAACTACGTTTATTGATACGTTTTGCGCAAACGGATGCATAAACGTACTTGTCTGTATACCAGGTTTTTGTGTTGTTGCAAATCTACGTTCCGGAAAATGACGATCGTATTTTTCATACCCGTACAGGGTAGATTTTCTCTTGTGCAGGGAGCGGGGCCGGACTATGTTTGTATCAGAAGTTGATTGATAGCGAATATCAATCCTTCCGATATCCCTACGAAAACCGATCGAATCCAATTATCCAAAAACCATCGATCCAAATCCTGAAAAGCCAGAAGAATCCAAATCCAAAGACCAACGAAATCCAGAGCCTGTAAAAAACCAAAGAATCCAAAACTGCTGTTGAAAAACCAGTAAATCCAGATCCAAAAAAACCAAACCGTCCAGATCCAGAAAAACCTTGAAGTCCAACATCCAGAAAAAGACCAACAAATCCAAAAACCGGAAAAACCGATCCAAATCCTGAGAAAGCCCTGCTGGAAACACCAGCCGCAAATCCAATATCAGTCAACTTCTATTCTTCTTCTCACCGTCCATAGTTAAAAGATTAAGCCGCTACAGTTGGTAGCGGCTTATTTTTTGGGGAGATAGTATTGCGGCTTTTTGTTGCTGTCTCGTCCATCACTTTCAGGTCAACACAGAGAGTGGTGTAAGAGTATCGTGAAGTACGCAACTATGCCGGTATTCATCAATCAGTTCTCAACACCCACTTCGATATTTGCATCCGCATCTTCAATACACAACGGCATTGCTTCCAATCCCGGAACAAAATTGAAGATCCTTCCGCTGGTTCCCGTAGGCAATGTAATAAAGCTGCGATTTGATGCGATATGAAGTTTGCCCTCTCCCCGTTTAAAGACGAAACCCCGTCTTGTCTTATCCACTTTCTCCGTTGATGCGGATATGACCGGCAGTATCGTTTGTACCTGCAGTGAATTGTCGGTGCTGCCGTGACGGAATTGCATGATCAGTTTGTCTCCCGTAAACCGGTAACTGATACGGCAATGTATATCTCCGGATGACGGCGAGCGCTGGTTTTTGTCGACCAGCTTTGATGTTGTTTCAATAAGGATCTCATTATTTGAATGAGTGGTGATCATTGAAGCAGTGAAATCATTGATATTGGTATACACGACGCCATCTTTTTTCATTTCAACGCGGGGTGTTAAGGGCATCGAAAGTGGATCTGTATCCTTTTGCATATTGCCCGCTTCATACAGTTGGTATTCATTCATACTGGCAGAGAAAATGATCCCGGCTTTTTCATGCCATAACAGGCTGAGCGCACCGCCGGATGCATGTCCGCCTTTGAAATCTTTATAATCCCGGTCGTATGTAGTGATGGTGCCGCGGAACTTTCCTTTTGATACAAGAGTTGTTTGTATGTCTTCAAAGAAACGGCTACCATATTCCTTTTCACGAGGTAAGGTTATAGCGCTCGTTGGTTGTGCTGCAATACCATTATCTAAGACAGTGATCAATGCTTTCAGATGACAAAATGTATGATGAAGGCTTGCCGGCACTTTATGTGAAATGTAATGCGGGCCTCCATAAAGAATACCGTCTTTTGTACAGGCTTTTAACAGCAGCGTATTTTGCAGCGCCGCCTTATGGAAGGCTGGTTCTTTGTGAGCCATTAATGCCAGGGCAGGTTGACTTCCGTCTGATGTTCTGCTGCCCCACCATGTCCATTTATAATTGCGGGTGCCCCAACTATTATCCCACCCGCCGTCTGGCAGCATGAATTCAAGATGGGTACGAAGACTTTTCAATGCCGCTTCTTCTACTTCTTGATCACCCGTGAGTTTTGCATACAGCACAAGCGATGGTAATGATTCTTCGACATTATAACCAAGGTCGATCGAATAGCACCCTTTCGCACTGGGTGTATAGTAAGGAGTGCCCTCACCATGGAGAAAATGATTATTCCTCGTAAAAAAATTCAGTGCCGTATGAGCAAGTTCTTTCCCCTTTGCTTTATATTTTTTATCGTCCAGCAGTTTACCCAATAAACTCAGGCAATACGAACCTGCTACCGGATAGTTCACGTTACCATAGTCGATCGTAAAGTTGTTGAACACATAGTCACCACTTTTACGCAGGCGGGCCATGATCTGTTCGCGGAATGACCTATCGAGTATTTCACCATGAAGAAGTAACGCTTCTGCCAGGGCGATCGAAGTAAAAACGGTTGTGCCTTTCCATGAGTTTTTCACGGGTTCATTCAACCAGGAACCGTCTTCCTGGCTGACTGTTTTTTCCATCCACCGGTAAAGAAGAATAGCTGCATCAAGATATTGCTGGTCATTATGGCGATGAGCGAAATGCAGGAAGGGATAGAAGGTATCTCCCATTCTTCCATGCACTTTGTTTTCCGGAGGGTAGATCATTGTTCCGTAGTTCGGATCATTTGCCTCTTTGATCTGCAGCCTTACAAGTGTTTGTGCCCATTGCAAAGCGAGTTCCTGCGTTGTGACAAGCAGCGGATCAGGTTGACCGGAAGAAAATAAATTCAGGCCCGACCAGTCGCCGGTAACGGCGATCGTACTAAAAGCAGAGGTCCTGATAAAACTCCGTCGTGAAAAACGATTCATAAAGCATATTGATAATCATGAAAATACACCGGTTTATTTAGCTTTCAAAATTAAGCTACGTACCCGGAAACTGACCGTTTCTGATTTTCCGGGTACCTACCCGGTATA
>JBEVKW010000377.1:0-7045 GCA_040509495.1 Chitinophagaceae bacterium
TGACCATCTCGACGGCCTGCCGGCGGAACTCACTCGTGTAAACTTGACGGGGTAGCTTCTCCATCATGGACACCTCCAATCATCATGCTGAAAGCTGTGGTTGATGGCGTCCACTTTTTCTAGCCTACCTCAAACTGAGGTCCGGCATTATTGCCGTATGCTCGCCCCTCCATCTATTCCACACCTCCACTCCCTGCTTCAGGATCTCAAGGTGTTCGGGGTTGGCCATCGCGGTTGGCTCCTGTGAGGCGTTAGGTGTAGAGCGAGGGGAAGGGTATTAGGGGAGGGGCGGGGTGTCAACGGCGAGAGATGGTATTAGGGCCTCGAGTTAAGTAAGTTAGTCGCGGCTTCCGATGGCGGCGCTCAGGGGATGTAGCGTGGAGAAGAGGGGCTAAGATAGAGTGATACTAGTTTATGTATGGGGGGTGGGCACTATAATATTCTCTACCTGAACTTGTTGAGTGCCTGAATTTCGTCGTCAAACACGTCAATGTCAGTCAACAGCTTAGTGATTAATAGCAGTTCGGTAATCTTATGCGTCAAATTGAGAAGCTTGAGCTGGCCGCCCTCACCTTTGACAAGCTTATTGCCTGCGTCCAGTGTACCTATGCCACTCGAATCCATATACCTGACCTCTGCGAGATTGATTAAGATTTCCTTCTTACCTTCTTTGAGTAAGTTGCTAATAGTGTTCCGCAGAGCGACGCTGCCCTCGCCTATTGTGACTATGCCGCTCATATCGAGAATGGCCACTTTGCCAGCCTGACGCCGCCTAATTATATACTCATCCCCTCCCGCTATTACGTAGCCTATAAGGCTCGCCGGAGTTGTTCCCTCCATCTGATTATCAGTATGCTGATGTTTCTGTAATTCTCCTGATTCACTTATACCGAAATTTTCCGCGCGCGCAGTGAGGGCACGTAACAGCAACTCGAATCCCTTTTCTTCAAACAGATTGACCCATTGTACATGGCTTAATCTGTTTGGAATTGGGCACTCTTCAAGCTTGCCCGGGATTAAGAATATTGTCCCTTCCGGCTGTCTGTCGGCAACGTCGAGCGCGACCTTTATTTCCTTCTGGACGTAACCGCTTTTGTTGATAGACTCACGCGAGAGACATACCAACACGACGTCACTGCTACGAACGGCCGCGGATATTTCGTCCTCCCACCTCTGGCCCGGCAGCAAGTTCTCTTCATCGAGCCACGGGGAGATGTAATCGGCGACCGAGCGCAGGCGGTCGTAGAGGTCGCGCACGGCGGGCTTGTCGCCGGAGGAGTGGCATAGAAATACTTTTAACAGCCGTTCGCTCACCTTTTCCGATCTTCCTTCTCGCCCGTCATCTGCCCGTACTTCTCCGCCACCCGCGCGGCCGCCCGCTTCATCGCCTCCTCCCGGCTGACGCCGTAGAGGGGGTCGGCCTCGGCCAGCTCGACGACCTCTTTGAGCCTCTGGCGGAGGAGGGCGTCGCGCAGCATCTTCTCTTCTTTATCCCGCGTCACTGGCTAATGCCTTTCTTGAGTCTTCTCTTCGGCGTCCTGCTGGCTCCTTTCGCTCGTTCCGATTGTTAGCGCCAATGTGAGTGGGGGTAGCGCAGCGGAATATATCGGGGACGTAAGGCGCTCAAGTACCTAATAAGATTCCTTAATGGTCAAGCCGAGTTTTGTTGCCCGCGCATGTAGAGCGCGCAACAGCCGTTCATAGCCACTCTCTTCGTAAAGATTAACCCAATGCCAACTACGTAAATGCTCAGGAACCTCACATTCTTCAAGCCTTAGTGGAATGAGGAATATTTCGCCTTCAGGTTGCTCATCTGCTACATCTAAAGCGTACCGGATCTCTTTTTGTAGATAGCCTTTCTTATTAATCGAATCTTTAGAGAGACATACGATCACAACGTCACTATTGCGAACTGCCTTGGGGATCTCTTTTTCCCATTTTTGCCCTGGCAATAAATCTTCTTCATCTAGCCACGGGGCGACTTCTGCATTACGTAACCTAAAGTATAAAGAGCGCACAGCAGGTTTATCGTTAGACGAATGACAAAGGAACACGCGCAGGCGCGGGCTATAGATTGCTTCTGCTGCCTCTTCGAGGCGAATATATAAATCACCTCGATTTTGCGAACCAATTAGAGGCATGCCAAAGTTATTCAGACGCAAAGTACTATCTGGCTTTGTTCCAGCTGGCACCTTTACCTGTTTTAAACCGTCCAATAGTGTAGGTACATCAATCAACATGCCCCTTTTAAGTTCAGCAAGCGTAACCTGCATTGTCGTAAATAGGTCCGCACCTTTTCGCTCGAACTGGTCATGAGGGCGAATGTTTATAAGGAGGTATAAATCACCAAACCAACCTTCATGTCCTTCATTACCATAGCCGTGGAAGCGAAGCTTTGATCCGTTTTCGACCCCGGCGGGTATTTTCAATTCAATGGTCTGTAGATAATTTGTATGACCTGTACCGTCATATATCTCACATGCTTCACCGAAGAGGTCGCCTTTGCCCGCGCACGTCGTACAAACAACTGCTCTCTCATAGGTTAATTTCTTGTTTGGGTTTGTAGCAGCTTCATCTAGAGATATTTCAAAGTCTAGTTGTAAATCGCTGCCACGCTTTATATTGCTCTTCATGCTCTTAAAATCAATTCTCTGTAGTCCTCTTCGTACTCCCCTGTCCCTCTCCATTAATTATTCCCGTCGCCTTACGCGGTCGCCCCGGCTTACGGTCTTCAACAAGCTTCAGATCGTCCTCATTCACGACGTAGGTACGTCCGAACTGTTGTGACGGTAGGCGTCCGTTCTTAATCAGTTCCTGAACCCGCCTCACGCTTATCCCCAATTTCTCTGCGGCCTGTGCTGAAGTAATTAGCGCCATGCGCAGCCTTATACACCTTAGAAAACTATTCGTCAACGCGCGGATTTATCTTGACAAACTATGCGTTCGAGCGTATAGTTTCTTTGTCAGTCGGCATTACGAAAGAAGGGCAAACGAGATGTCTACCGCAGTCGCAGCGGCCGAGTACAAAGCCAACGTTGGATCCGACTTCACCCTCGCGGACGCCTACGACGCCGCCTACCTGGACGTCGAGGCCGCCGGGGTCGAGGTCGAGGACGTGGACTTGACGATAGTAAACGAGCGCCAGGCGCTGAACGCGCGCATGGCCGAATGGTACGGCATCGGCTGACGGCCTACGCGGCTTCGTGATCTGAGTCTTTCATCCTACTTAAACACTTCAGCGAAAGGTTAGGCGCTTTATGGAAGAGGAACTCACCCCCTCCGGCGAGGGAGAGGTCTGCCCGGTGTCTCCGATCTACCGGACGGGGGACACAATCGTCTTCAAGTACGAGGGGAACGTCCGCAGGGCTACGAGCTGCTGGGCGGGAAGCTCAGGCTGAGGTGCCGGGCGGAGGTCTCCTTCCTGGTGCCGGCCTCACACATTATTGCAGTCGAGCGGGAGAGTGAATAGAGATGCCCTACCGCCGCGCCTACATGTCCAGGTCTCGGCTCGTCGAGCGGCCGCCCGAGGAAGGGTCTCGGAAGTGGCTGGTGGAGGAGCTGGACAGGCTCACGTCACTGATAGTGAGGAAGAGGGATAAGAGGTGCGTGACGTGCGGCTCCGTGCAGAGTCTTCAGTGTTCGCACTTCTACTCGCGGAGGTATCTGAGTATCAGATTTGATCTGAGGAACTGTAACGCGATGTGCGCGGGGTGTAACCGGAGGCACAACCGTGACCGGGTGCCTTACGAGAAGTACATGCTGAAGACTTACGGCCTTGGAGTAATCGCCGAACTGGACGGCTTGAGGATGGGTCTGGAGAAGGAGACTGACGAAGGGTTAAAGGAACTCTTGAAAGAGTATGAAATACTGTGACTGGCAGCTAAAGGTAGAATACAAACCTTCCTATGATTGTCCAGCCTCAATGAGAGTGATCTCCTCATCGGTTAGTCGGTACAATTCATAGACCAGCTTGTCAATCTGTTGATCTAGGCCGGAGCATTTTCTCTCGTAAAAGTTTTTATCGCGGTCGGTATGCGCCGCCGCTAATTGCTGCTTTGCCGTAAGCAGTTGTTCTACAAGTTGCGTTAGCCTGTCATGTCGCACCTTATCGGCAGCATCGTTCGGCGTCAGTTCAGGTACAGGCAACAGTCGAGTCTCTTTGAGTACGATCTTGGGGAAGTCATCTCTCTGCGCAATGTTTGACCGGCGCAAGAAGTACCAAGACATCAGTCTGCTGTTAATTACTCCCAGTAGAAAATTTAAGTCCGGCGAGTTTTGAAGGGGCAAGATGCTCTGCATCGATTTATTTGTGACGAAGTCTTCAGCCGCTTTTACAGCTTGTAATCTGAATTGCCGGCTGATCAGTTCTCGCAGTAGTAATCTTTCACCCGTAAAGTATCTTTCGGGCTTCGGCTCGGCTAGCGTTTCATCAAAGCGAATGTAGCGGACGGTCTTGTGCTCCAAGAAGTAGCGCCTGACCGTGCCGTCGAAGGCGCGGCGACTGGTCGCGTGCGTGGGCTGATCCGTTAATTCAAACGGGGTTACGCCGCGCTGTACGTCGGCGAACTCTTGAAGCGTCTTACTGCCATTCTGGATTTTGCGCATCAGCAGCGTGGTTGCGAAGTCTGCGTATGTCAGGTACTCATCAGAATCCTCCGTGAACCATTGGATGAAATCAGTCACTTGAAGCGATTCGTTGAACTCCTGTTCGGAAACAATTTTGTGCCGCTTCGGGAAGGTACGTAGCTGTACTTCGCAGTCTTCTGCTCTCGGCCAGGTCGTGGTGTGGTGGCGCTTGGTGGCGACGAAGATGGAAGTGTCTACCCAGGCGTCGAAAACGTCATAAGGTAAATTGATAAAGGTTTCGGGGTCAGTGGCACAGGCCATTAGCCGCCTGAGGAAGCTGAACCTTACGCCGCTGTACCAGCCCGTAGGCACGATCATCGAGAACTTCCCACCCGGCTTTAAAAGCTTGAGCGCTTGCTCCATGAACAACGCGTAAGTATCCAGACTCTTCCTGGCGGTTTTAAAGTTAGCTCGGAAGTAGTCAGTCGCTACCTTATTAGCTTCTGCGCCGTAAGGGGGGTTGCCGACAATTGCATCAAAGCCCCCGCCTCCCATTACCTGCGGGAAGGCATTTTCAAAGTCCATCGGATTCAACTTACGTTCCTCTTCCGGCTCGAACAGATGCCCTTCGAGGATGTCCCATCCGATGAGCGAATTCCCGCAGATGATGTTGCTGTTCAGGTTGGGGAGGAGGGCTTCGCGTAGCTCCATCTGATAGCGTTGCGATGTCGCGATGGTTTCGTCTTCAAGCAGTTTCAAGTAGAGAGATAGTTGTGCCACCTCCACTGCTTGTGGGTCAACGTCCACCCCGTAGATGCTGTTTAAGAGGATATTACGCCTTTGCAGTAACGACAGCTGCAGCGTGCCATCTTCACGTTCGGTACATCCTGCCTTCAGGCCCTTTGTTCTATTTGTTTTATTCGCGTTGTAGTAGCCGGCGTGATGTCGCAGTAAGAGATCGTATACTCCCAGCAAGAAGGAGCCGCTTCCACAAGCTATGTCGGCAAAACGCATCTGACTGATCTCTTCCGGCCTTTTCCCTTTAATTAACTTTCCGACGGTCTTCTCGACTATGTAGCGCACGATGTACTCGGGCGTGTAGTAAACGCCGCCCGCTTTGCGGACTTCCGGCTTCTCCTCTACCTGCGCGCCCTTATTCGTTACCGTAATTATCTTGCCTAAGAATCGTTCATATATGCTGCCAAGGATATGAATGGGGATGGCGTTGAAGTCGTAAGGAGAGATCGTGTGCGCGAGGCTTGTACGCACGTTGTCAAAGGCGGCCTCGTCGACCTTAAATGTCGAGGCGTCTAGTAGCGCATGTTTCTTGAAGATGATGCCGTTGTAAATTCTGTCAAGTCTGTGAGATGTGGCGACGAAACCCTGCCACGAAGATCCGCCGCTACCTAAACTCTCCACGATAGGCTCTGGTTCGATCAGCTTGTCCTCAAGAAAGCGCATGAACACCAGGCGGTCTAGTGTTCGTTGCGTGACTTCCGTCAGTTCATAGCTGTCCAGTTGAGGATTATCTTTGGCGAAAGCGCGCGCCAGCTCTTCCCGGTCTTCATCCAAGTCCTCTAGAAAGGATTCGTCAATGCTCTTAAAACCACCGCCGAAGAGGGTCCGCTGGCGAGCCTTACGGGGAGGTCTCTCCAAGGTCTCCGTGTACTTTTCAAGCGAGCCATTTCTCGCCGCCTCGCGAGAAAAGAGGTAATAAAGCTCCGCGAATTTTTCGGGGTCAAAATAGTCGGCGTAGTAGAACTTTTTAACCGCCCTGTCTAACGCTGAAACAAGATCAGGTTTGTAGCGACAGTCTAAAACGCGGAAGTGCTCGAAATCTGTAAGCACCGCAAGGGGTGTCCGTCCGTTCCATCCGTAACGTATGGTCTGGAAATAATCGAGGATGTTGTCCAACTCCGCTTTAGGCTTTTTAGCCTCGACGTAGAAAAGTACGTCACGGAAGTTGGGGGCGAAAAAAGCATAGTCGGCGCGCTTGCGCCCTGCGCCCATTGCTACGCCGCGCTCAACTTTAACTTCCTGCTCGTAGGGGTTGGTCTGCCGTTCGTGATTAACATCCCAGCCTAGTGCTACCCAAAACTTATCGATGAAGTCAATACGCGCCTGAGCCTCAGAGTAAGAGGGCGCGAGGTACTGGTGCTCGTTCTCCTTGAAGACAGATGCTAAGTGAGAGACGCGCTCAAAGGCTTCGTTGAAGGACTGAGGAATCATAGCCTGAGGTGCATTGGCAGGCGACAGTAAGGTCGCCGCCTGTTGAGACATGATAGAAAGGCGGAGGCAAATTATCCACGCTCAGGGTGTTTGTCAAATTTTAGTAGTTTCAGGCGTGTAATGTTATTTTGCCCCTGCAACTATCATTCGGGCAGTGTAAACGGCGTGGGGTGTTCTAACGCTAGTTGGCAGCATTGTTATGCATGAAGTGTCAAGGAGATGAATGCCGAAAAGATATCTTTGGAGAGGG
>JBEVKW010000378.1:0-4626 GCA_040509495.1 Chitinophagaceae bacterium
TTCGCCGGAATATGCAAACAGGCTGGCGACTGCGGAAAGGTCAGACGCGATCACCACGATCATCGATACCACTGAACTCGCGAAAAAGAATGTCACGCCTGCAGGAAAAGCAATCAATACATGGAAGTTTGAAGCAACTGACGTAACAGATTTTGCTTTTGCTACAAGCGATCACTATGTATGGAAGTCGACAAGTCTTGTAGTAGATCCTTCCACAAAAAGAAGAACAAGGGTGGATGCAGTGTTCAATCCAAAGCACAAGGATTATTTCCATGTGGTATATGATGCACGGGCAACCGTAGAATCCATGAGTTACCGCTTTCCCGCATGGCCGTTTCCTTACCCGCATATTACCGTGGTGGATGGTCTTGACCAGATGGAATATCCGATGATGGTGAATGATAACCCGGTTGAGGATCGTACGGAAAGCATTACGTTGACTGATCACGAGATCTTTCATACCATGTTTCCCTTCTATATGGGTATAAACGAAACCAAGTATGCGTGGATGGATGAAGGCTGGGCAACGATCGGAGAGTGGCTGATCTCTCCGATGATCGATTCTTCTATCGTGGATGAATATGGCGTATCGCCCTATGCTTCTTCTGCCGGAAGAGAAACTGATTTACCCATTATGACGCTTACCACAGAATTGAACCGTAGTGCATTTACCAATTCTTATCCAAAACCGGCAATGGGCTACCTGTATGTAAAAGATATGCTTGGAGACTCTTTATTCACAAAAGCCTTGCACCATTACATCGCTCAATGGCATGGTAAACATCCTATGCCAAACGATTTCTTTTACAGTATGAACGAAGGAGCAGGGAAAAATATGAACTGGTTCTGGAAGAAATGGTTTTTCGAAGAGGGGATCCCTGACCTGGCGATCGGTAAAGTGAGCAACAAAGGGAAAGCGTACGCAGTGATTGTTGAACGCAAGGGGGCAAAGCCAGTACCTGTTGACCTGATCGTAACATACACTGATGGATCAACAACGAAATTGCATAAAAGTATAGCAGTATGGGAGAACAGTAATAAAGTAACGCTCACTTTCGAAGCGCTTAAAAAAGTAAGCAGGATCGAACTGAAAGATCCGCATACGCCGGACAGCAATCCGCAGGATAATATTTATCACGAACGCAACTAACCTCAAGTATGTAGCGTACGGGCAACGCAAAGGACGCAATGAATAACTGCATAATTATTTCATTGCGTCCTTTGCGATTCCTTGCGCCCTCTGCGTTGATTATTACGCCAGGCTACTGTATCGAACATACAACTCCTGAATTAGTCTTTCACATCTTCTGTGCCGGCAAATGCTCCACCCGAACCGTCAGAATCCTGTTCATCGCGCCCTTTCTTCCCGCCGGTATTTTCCATTTTCTCCCCGTCTTTTACATCTACCGCGGCGGTCTTCTTCTCCGTGGTCGTTTTAGGACTGATCACTTTATCTTTGGCCTGACCGTGGGGATACCCTTCAAAGTCCTGATCTATTTTGTTATCCGGATGCTTTGCCACATCACTTTTTTCGTCCATCGCTTTGCCCCTTTTTGCATCCAGGTATTGTTGAAATCTTTTTGCTTTCATGATTTTTCTTTTATAATATGACAAAGCCGTGCCAAACTGTTATGCAATACGCAGGTTTCTACAACTCATGTTCTTTTTAAGGCAGTTCAGTGCTGAATCGTTTATCCAGTAGAAGGGTCTGTCATAATTTACATCAACTTTCCGGTGAGCCAATACCGGACCTATTACCACACCGCTGCAAGAGTCAAAATCAACACACAATCTTATGCGGCGATTCAAAAACATTCTAAAATGGACAGGCCTGATCGTGCTGTTCCTCGTTACTGGAATTACGATCACGGTAATGTCAAGGCAACATATGACGTATGAACGTCCCTATCCTGACATTACAGCGTCAGACGATTCAACTCTAATAGCACGGGGTAAGTCACTCGTTTTCGGTGCTGCGCATTGCGCGGATTGCCATAGTTTGTCCAATGCTGACTCACTGGTGGAAGCAGGCCAGGAAGTGCCGATGGGTGGAGGATTTGTGTTTGACCTTCCTTTTGGAAAGATCTATGCCGCTAATATCAGTACCGATATTGAAACCGGCATCGGCAGGTATACGGATAAAGATCTCGCGCGTGCGCTTCGCTATGGTGTAAAACCGGATGGATCGATCGTATTCCCTTTTATGCCGTTCAATAACATGGCTGATGATGATCTGAAGGCGATCATTTCCTATCTGAAAGCGCAAAAGCCGGTAAGAAATAAAGTGCCTGATCATGAGCTGAACATTCTGGGCAATATCGTAAAAGCGTTTTTGATCAAGCCGGTGGGACCGGAAGCAACGCCCGAGAGGAGTGTTCAGCCTGACAGTTCAGCCGCGTACGGACAATATCTCGCGTCGGTTGTCGCCAACTGCAAGGGTTGTCATACTGAACGCAGTCCAACAGGCGATTTCATTGGCGTTCCTTTTTCAGGCGCTTCCGCCATGGAAGAAGCGGGTGGATCATTCATCCCACCAAACCTTACCACAGATTCCAGCAGCCGCCTATTCACGTGGTCGGAACAGAACTTCATTACACGATTCCGTATGGGACGTTTGCAGAAAGGAAGTCCCATGCCGTGGCCCTCATACAAACGAATGGGAGATCTGGAATTGAAAGCGATCTACCGCTTCCTGAAAACACTGCCTCCATCAAAAACAAAGGCATTGAAGGAGAAATGATAGATAAAAACTGAGGTCAACTGCATTGGCGTATCGCAGCGATTGCTGCGATACGCACCCTCAAATCAAAGGCTATCCAGTTTGAAATAGCCTAAATGAATCTCGTCTGCGCGCAGTTCAACGGAAGGCTGCAGGTCAATGGCATATTGTGCCCTGATCTCATCGGGAAGAATATCCTCAACATTATAAATGTCATCCACATCGATCCCATACTTATCGTCAACATGCGGGGAGTCGCTATGGCGGAAGAACGCCGACTTCCTGGCCCGTTTGATGGCAGTATCTTTATCTGGCGCTGCAATGACAAGTTTATAATGAAACTCCTCGAATTCATTTGGCTTATATCCACCAAGATTTACAAAAAACAAGCTCACTTCATTATTTTTCTCGCTTTTTTCTTCGCGTAAGATAATATTCAATGTATATCCATCTATGAAACTCACATTACGCCACGCATCTATATGTATTGACCTTCCGCCTTCGGGCCAGAATTTTCTTATGCCGGGCACACATTCTTTTAATGATTTACTAATAGTAAAGAAGATATCGTGCTGTTCTGTATGCCTGCCAGCAGGCTTAGCTCCCAGCAATATCATGTACAATTTGAATTCTTGCATTTTTCTTGCGTTAGAACCTAAAATTATGAATAGTTAGGGATGAAATTTGTTGTTTGGATTATTCTCTAATGATTTTGATTGCACATTTTGCAAAACAAGTTTATCAATTGATAATACCTGGCAGAAGAGGTGCGCAATTTGCTAATTTTGCCATAATCGCTGTATTATGAAAAACTTCATTCTTCTCGCGGTTCTTGTTATTATTACCACCCGTTCACAGGCCCAGCAATTGGATAATGCTGTTAACTCTTCGGGCGAAGCGACTCTATCTGCAGAAAAACAAGAAGAGCGATTTTCTTTTGATAAAGATGGGATCATCAGTGAATCATTGAACGAGCGCAAGCTTTATTCTGGTCATGTCAAGAAGAAAAAATTGCATGGCAATTGGGAGAGCTGGTATCAGAATGGACAATTGTGCGATTCGGGCCAGCTTGCACTTGGTTTGCCGGAAGGAGAGTGGAAACACTGGGATGAAGATGGACGTCTTGTTGCCGTACGCACCTACAGTTCTGAAAAATACAATCGCGTTAAGATGGAACTCACGCGATATAATCCGCGGCACACGGCTTATCCGTTAACAGTAATGTATCATAAGAACAGGTCTTCCGCATCCAAATATCTACATTCTTCTTATTCGTTTCCGCATAGCATCCGCCGGATAGATGATCAGTCATTGCAGCAATGGGTTGCAGCGAATATCACTCCGGGTAGTACATATAACCCTGTGTTCGATCAGAGCCTGCACCATGGATTGTATATGAATTTCTTTACGAACGGACTGGCAAAAGATTCCGGTTATTATCAGAATGGCCTGCGCCAGGGAATCTGGGTTCACCGTGATGCTCCCGACGGGCTGGTACGCATGGGTACTTATAAAAACGGGGTAAAGGTGAAGGAGTGGAGAGTATACATGCCGACCGGAAAGATCCTGGGAATTATTTTCTACAATAACAAAGGACAAGAGATTTCACGCAAGAAACTTAATTGATATGAACCCTGCACAAAATCTCTTCCCGTTTGCCTATATTTTTAAACCGTTTTTCTTTTCTTCTGCAGGTTCAAGTAGTCAAGAAAGTAGATCACTTTAAAAGAAAGACTGTTAAATGCAGGTGCATCGACCGACTTTCTAAAGTTGCGGTAATATCTTTCTGCCACCAGTTGATCGTACACTTCCGACGCTGTTTTCCAGGTTACATTTAAAAAACTGCCCGGGGCGAATTGCCAGGTGTAGTTCATATCGACGTTGAACAGGTTTACGTTGATGTCCGG